>DGTJ01000018.1:0-13739 GCA_002393725.1 Prevotella sp. UBA4339
GGAGGTAATCAGGTGGTGTTCTCATCTATCAACTACGGTACCGACACCAGTGCAGAGGGGCGTTGCGTGATGCGAGAGATACTGCTGTCTACATACGAAGGAGTAGGTGGTGGCGAAACTGCCATCTTCCCGATACAGATATGGAAGAAGAAGCGTGGCGTGAACTATCTGCCGGAAGACCGCAACTTCGACCTGTACCAGTTGGCTTGTAAGGTTACGGCCCGCAGGTTCTTCCCTAACTTCTTGAATCTTGACGCATCGTTCAACCAAGACTCTGACTGGAAAGCCGATGATCCTAAGAGGTATATTCATGAGGTAGCCACTATGGGATGCCGCACGCGTGTGTTCGAGAACCGTTTTGGAAAGAAGACCTCTATCGGACGAGGAAATATCTCATTCTCTACTATAAATATCGTCAAGCTTGCTATAGAGGCAGCTAACGAGGCTGCTATCGATGGAGTAGGGAAGAGAAGGGAGGAAGGAGAAGCCTTCCAGAAAACGAAAGAAAGACGAATTGCGCTCTTCTTTTCCAAACTTGACCACATGCTGGATATAACAGCCCAGCAGCTCGATGACCGTTTCCAGTTCCAGAAGACTGCCTTTGTGAAGCAGTTCCCGCTACTGATGAAGAGCCTATGGATCGGGGCAGACAAACTTGCTCCTACGGATACCATAGAGAGTGTCATCAATCAGGGTACCCTTGGCATCGGATTCATTGGTCTCGCAGAGTGTCTTGTTGCTCTTGTGGGTAAGCATCATGGAGAGAGTGAGGAAGCTCAGGAACTTGGTCTGAAGATCGTCACTTATATGCGCGACCGTGTTAATCAGTTCAGTGAAATGTATCATCATAACTATTCCGTACTGGCCACACCAGCAGAGGGACTTAGCGGTAAGTTCACGAAGAAGGATCGTAAGGAGTTTGGAGTCATCCCTGGTGTGACAGACCGTGACTACTATACTAACTCCAACCATGTACCCGTATACTATAAGTGCTCGGCACGTCATAAGGCAGAGGTAGAGGCTCCTTATCATAACCTTACCCGTGGAGGTCATATCTTCTATGTAGAGATTGACGGTGATGCCACGCATAATCCTCAGGTTATCATGAGTGTGGTTGACATGATGGATCAGCTCGACATGGGCTATGGCTCAGTGAACCACAACCGCAACCGCTGTATGGACTGTGGCTATGAGAATGCTGATGACAATCTTAAGGTATGTCCGAAGTGCGGCAGTGAGCATATTGACAAACTGCAGCGTATTACAGGTTACCTGGTGGGAACGACGGATCGCTGGAACAGTGGCAAGCTGGCAGAGCTTAATGATCGTGTGACACATATCGA
Organism: Prevotella sp. UBA4339; assembly: GCA_002393725.1. Lineage (GTDB taxonomy): Bacteria > Bacteroidota > Bacteroidia > Bacteroidales > Bacteroidaceae > Prevotella. Next base: position 1,344 of record DGTJ01000018.1, read on the forward strand.
CCACGGGTCAAAGGACATGTTCGAAGAATGATTCGGGTCTTGGATATTCTGGAAGATACAATGGTGGACGGTCCTGGTTTCAGGACCTCCATTTATTGTGCAGGATGTCGTCATCAGTGTCCCGGATGCCATAATCCACAGTCTTGGGCTTTCGATGGCGGTAGGGAGATGACAACCGAGCAGATAATGAAGATTATCGAAGCTGACCCTTATGCAAATGTTACCTTCTCAGGAGGAGATCCGATGTATCAGGCCAGTGGATTCGCTGAGTTGGCACGAGAGATACACAAGCGTACAAACAAGGATATTTGGTGCTATACCGGTTTTACCTTTGAGTCGCTTATAAATCCAGAGCAGAGAGAACTGCTGGAGCTGCTGGATGTGCTTGTCGATGGTCCTTTCATAGAGAAGCTGCGCGATACTGATTTGCTGTTCCGTGGGAGCAGCAATCAGCGACTCATCGATGTCCAGGCATCGCTTTATAAGGGTAAGGTGGTGCTGTGGCAGCCTACTCTTTGAATGTCGCAAGCTTGTCAAGGCAGAACTTGCGGAAATCTTTCCAGTGATAGTATGGGGCGCAGTCTGTCTCGATGGGCAGAGTGCTCTCGTCTTCATTCAGAAGCAGCTTTATCAGGACGTCGTCATCTTTTATGTCCTTGCGATAGAATACAATCTGGAGGTTGGCTGCCATAGGGAATACCTTGTAATTAATCCATCCGCGTTCTTCCAGTTTCTCAAGGTCATAGACCTGCTGGTCAAAATCATCGATTCCCAAGAGGCATGTCAGCGGCAGTACCATCGTCTCATGTCCGAAGCGCAGTGATGCTCCAGGATGTTCTATGGATAAGCAACTGTCTGCTTCTTCAATGATTTTTTTCAGGAGATTGCGCTGTGAGAACGGTTGTGTACCTCCGTTGTGCGGGCTGGGGCCATAAGAGATATACCAGTAGGCATTTGCCTGAAGCCAGTTGTGGTATAGCTCGTCGTCAGTATACAGATCCTTGAAAATGGAGAATTTGTCATGATAGCTTGTGCCTTGTACGCTTGATGCAAGCTTAAACATGGCAAGGTTCAGTCGTGAGAGGTTTATGCTTCCCCAGGCATACGCAGAGTCGTTGAACAATCGTAGCATCGGTTCCTCATGCCGTGCATGCCTGTAGCAGAACTCTTTGTATGCTTCTGTCGCCTCCTTTGGCCATTTCTTGTTGTAGAGAGCCCTGTCCTGCAGGTTCATGTAGTACATGTCGTGCTCGCTGGCGTCAGAGGTGATCTTGAGCTTGGGGTTGAGTGCAGAGAGTTGGTGCAGGGCATTATCCATTGAGATGATGCACCTGATGACGATAGTGCTCTTGGCATCCACGCAGACATCACCCTTGAACACTTCCGGGAATCGCTCATACATGCGTCGTGCTATCGCCTGATGCTGATAGGCTCCTATTGGGGTTAGCTCTCCCAGTCGTCCTTGTGCCTCATCGCGTAACAGACGTACATGCTCTAAAACCTCCTTGCCTTTCTCAGTCAGTTTGCCTAAGCGGTCTGCCATCTGAAGGGTGGCATAGGGATAGTCGTATTCCCTGTGGTGGATAAGATATCTGGAGCCATGTCGCCCGTAGTGGCTTATGTAGAATGGTTTTTTCCCATGAGGCGGAGGAGTGAGTGCCTTTGAGGGTCCTGGGTAGGCATAATAATTACTACCAGCTTTGTCGAAGTCGGCAATCAGTTCTTCACGTATGCTTTGAGCACAAATTGTGGCTGAAATAGTAGCCAGAATAGTAAGAAGTACAATTTTTCTCATAAGTTTTTGCCAATTCGGTTGCAAAGTTAAGGAAAAATCTGTACTTTTGCAAAAAAAATAGAGATAATATGTATAAAAAAGCTAAATGGTCGGATGATTATTGGCTACTTTTGATGCAGATTTACTTGCAGAGGCCAGTAGGGATAAAGCCAATGTACAGCCGGAAAATGGTAGAGCTCAGCCTGGAACTGCATATTGCTCCAAATGTGCTTTACAATCGTATGTGTCAGATGGCTAATCTACAAACACCGCGTATCGAGCATATATGGGAGACGTATGGCAACAATCCCCGCAAACTCTCCCGTGCTGTCAGGTTGTGGCGTGAGATGCGAGGCTATGGCAACGCAGAGCTATTCTACGACGGAGTGGAAGTGAACGAGACTTTCGAGCGCGACTTTAAGCCCGTTTCGGAAGGAACGGCAATCACACCGGTGATGCTGACGCTTATCCTGGATCTCTATTTTCGTCTCACTCCGATAACGATGGTGAAAGAGACACCGGAAGTGCAGGAACTGGCAAGGCTGATAAAGGTGAGTCCTCAGGACGTGGTGGAGGCGATGGCTGTCTTCCAGCACTGTGACCCTTATCTGAAGCGCAGTGATGCTGTTGACAATGTCCTTCTCGAGGCATGCAATGAGGTGTGGAGGCGCTATGGCAATGCGAATACAGAAGATCTTGCTTCATTTGCCGAGCAACTAAAAGAATATTATAAGTGATGGGTGAGAAGATAGGTCAGATACAAGAACAACGACAGGCACAGCAGTTGAAGCTGGGACAGACAATTTCCCATCAGCAATTGCTGCAGGCTTCTCTTGTGGAGCTGCCCATAATGCAACTTGTGGATCGTATCAATACAGAGATAAATGACAATCCGGCTCTTGAGGCTGAGTCGCCAACCGATGCTATGGAGTTCGTGGGAGGTTCAGACGACAGTTCCGAGGCATCAGGCGATTTTGAGATACTGGGATCTGATGAAGATTTCTCTGCCCAGAAAGAGAGGGAGGATAGAATGTCTGCCCTTGATGAAGCCCTGGCAGGTATAGGGCGTGACGACGAGGAACTGCCTGTGTATCATGGAGGCAACAATCTCTCGGAAGAGAAAGAGGAGATGGTGTATGGGGAGTCGGAGTCATTCTATGACCAGTTGATGACTCAAGTTAGTGAGACAGCCCTCACCGACAGGCAGAGAGAAATAATGGAGTACCTTATTGGGTCGCTCGACGATGACGGGCTTTTGCGGAAGTCACTGGATGTCATCTCTGACGAACTGGCAATCTACCATAATATTGATGCTACCAATGAGGAGATAGAGAAGGTGCTCTCTGTGCTCCACGATTTTGACCCGGCAGGTATCGGGGCACGCTCACTTCAAGAGTGCCTGCTCATCCAGATATCTCGTCGCGACAAGTCTCAGTTGAAGACGCTGATGCATAAGGTGGTGAGTGATTTCTTCGACGAGTTCACCAAGAAGCATTGGGACAAGATACGTTCATCGATGTCACTCTCTGACGAACAGGCAAAAGCCTTGTTCGGGGAGCTGAGAAAGCTTAACCCTCGTCCAGGCGCATCGATGGGAGAGACTTTGGGGCGCAGCGTGCATCAGATCACTCCCGACTTTATCGTTGACACTCAAGATGACGGTACAATAACGTTCGTGCTGAATAACAGTGAAGTGCCAGAGTTGCATGTGTCGCAGTCGTTTGCCGATTCAATGAAGGAGTATCAGGAAAATAAGGAACATCTCACCCTGCAGACCAAGGAGGCGCTGCTGTATATCAAGAAAAAGGTAGATGCAGCACAAGGGTTTATCGATGCTGTGAAGGTGCGCAGGCATACCCTCAGTGTCACCATGAAGGCTATCATCTCGCTTCAGCGACAGTTCTTCCTTGATGGCGACGAAGCCTCTCTCCGTCCAATGATACTTAAGGATGTGGCAGAAAAGACGGGACTCGACCTTAGTACGGTGTCGCGAGTGTCAAATTCCAAATATGCCCAGACGCGATGGGGAACTTTCCCACTGCGCTTCTTCTTCAGTGACGGATACGTCACAGAGAGCGGAGAGGAACTTTCCACCCGTCAGATAAAGGTGGCTCTGAAGGATATTATAGATTCAGAAGACAGCCGCCATCCCCTGAGTGACGATGCCATAAAGAAGGCACTGGCGGAGAAGGGATTCCCGATAGCGCGGCGCACGGTGGCCAAGTATCGGGAGCTGCTGGGAATACCTATTGCCCGACTGAGGAAATCATAAAACAATATATTATTGTGAGAAGAGACAAGAGTATAATTCTTACGGCCCGTGTGGTGAGTATGATCTTCACACCGTTCTATTTGCCGATCGTAGGACTGATAGCACTGTTCACGCTGAGCTATCTCAGCCAGATGCCATGGCCCTATAAGCTACAGGTGCTCGCGATGGTTTACCTGTTCACTATCCTTCTGCCTACTATCCTGATACATCTCTATCGCCGTTATCAGGGTTGGAGCCTTATACAGTTGGGCAGTAAGGAGCGTCGTATGGTGCCTTACGTAATCAGTATCCTTTGTTATTTTGCCTGTGTGTATTGGATGGACAATCTGCACATCCCCCACTTTATGGGCAATATCGTCTCAGCAGCACTGTTTATTCAGATTGTGTGTGCTCTTATCAATGTGTGGTGGAAGATCTCCACCCATACGGCAGCCATAGGAGGTGTTGCGGGAGCATTGTTTGTCTTTGGTGAGTATTTCGCCTTCAATCCAGTATGGTGGCTGTGCCTGGTGTTTGTCATTGCCGGAGTGCTGGGTTCGAGCAGGATGATTCTTCGTCAGCACACTCTTCCTCAGGTCGTGGCAGGATTCGTCATCGGGATCGTATGTGCTATCCTTGGACTGATATTCCTTTAGAAAGAAAATATAAAATCAAAGTATATGAAACCATTAGTAAGTATTATCATGGGCAGCACGAGCGATCTGCCCGTTATGGAGAAAGCCTGTAAGTTGCTCGATGAGATGCAGGTTCCTTTTGAAGTCAATGCCCTCTCTGCACACCGCACACCTGATGCTGTAGAGCAATTTGCTACCACAGCCAAGGAGCGCGGCATAAAGGTTATTATCGCTGGTGCCGGAATGGCAGCAGCTCTTCCGGGTGTGATAGCAGCATCCACCACTCTGCCTGTTATCGGAGTGCCTATCAAGGGAATGCTTGACGGTCTTGACGCAATGCTGTCAATTATCCAGATGCCTCCTGGCATACCTGTTGCTACCGTAGGAGTGAATGGTGCTCAGAATGCTGCCATACTTGCTGTAGAGATGCTTGCTATCGCTGATGAGGAGCTGGCACAGCGCTTAGCTGTCTACAAGGGCAACCTCAGGATAAAGATAGAGAAAGCCAATGAGGAGCTGGCCCAGATTAAATATCAGTTCAAGACCAATTAAATCAGGAAGCTATGTATAAAAGGCGTGAATCATCCGAGGCGCGTGTCGGTAATATCGGTATCGGAGGCTCTAATCCAATACGTATCCAGTCGATGGGTACTGTTGACACCAACGATACAGAGGGCTGTGTGGCTCAGGCAAAGCGCATAATAGATGCTGGAGGAGAACTGGTGAGATTCACTACGCAGGGCACTCGCGAGGCAGAGAACATGAAGAATATCTCTGCAGACCTGAAGGCAGCCGGCTATCCGACCCCGCTTGTGGCTGATGTACATTTCACGGCTCATACCGCAGACGTGGCTGCCCTGTATTGTGAGAAGGTACGTATCAATCCTGGCAACTATGTTGACCCGGGGCGCACGTTCAAGCATCTGGAATACACTGATGAGGAGTATGCTGCTGAGCTACAGAAGATTGAGCGCCAGCTGTTGCCGTTCATCAATATCTGCAAGGAACATCATACTGCCGTTCGCATAGGAGTGAATCACGGTTCTCTCTCTGACCGTATCATGTCGAGGTATGGCGATACTCCAGAGGGAATCGTAGAGAGTTGCATGGAGTTCCTGCGTATCTTCCGTCGTGAGAACTTCAATGATGTGGTCATCTCCATAAAGGCATCCAATACTGTTGTCATGGTTACAACGGTGCGCTTGCTTGTGGCTACAATGGATAAGGAGGATATGCATTATCCTCTGCATCTCGGTGTGACAGAGGCAGGCGAGGGTGAGGACGGACGCATAAAGAGTGCCGTAGGTATCGGTGCCTTGCTGACAGAGGGCATAGGCGATACGGTGCGCGTGTCGCTCTCTGAGGAACCCGAATGCGAGATTCCCGTAGCACGTAAGCTTGTCGACTCAGTCGAAGAGTGTGCGGCTCTCCGTGAGAAGGCTGAGTCAGGCATCGCTGACGACACTGTCACTTTGGAGATGCATGAGACCGACTGGGATGCCCTGCAGCTTAAAGCGGCAATGGCGGTCGGTGCATTATTCATCGACAAGAAAGCCCATAAGCTTGTTATCCATAACGCAGGCTTTGACGAGTCAAGACTTGTTGAGCTTGCTGACGGAATCCTTCAGGCAGCTCGTATTAAGTTCACAAAGACGGAGTACATCTCTTGTCCCGGTTGCGGGCGTACACTCTATAATCTTCAGGAAACCATTGCCCGCATCAAGGCAGCTACGAAGGATCTCGTAGGCTTGAAGATCGGCATTATGGGATGCATAGTGAATGGCCCTGGCGAGATGGCTGATGCAGACTATGGCTATGTCGGTGCAGGACGCGGCAAGATTTCCCTTTACAAGGGGAAGGAGTGCGTTGAAAAGAATATCCCGGAGAATGAGGCTGTTGAAAAGCTTCTCGAGCTAATACGAACAGACAGACAATAACTTCATACCAGGTCTGGCAGGGTAAAGAGCCAGACCTGGTATCTGTTCCTGTTATCCAGGTGTTATAGTAAAGTGATAAGTTCCTTCATTCCCTCAGAGGCACCCTTCTGTATCTGGTGTACACGTGGGCCTGCCTGGATTGGGTTCGGGTCGATGAGATAGATGGGAGCGTCAGGACGTGCATAATGCAGTAGTCCAGCAGCAGGATACACCACCAGTGAGGTGCCGATGACAATCAGGATATCAGCCTCCTGTACTTTCTCTGCGGCAATGGTGATATTTGGCACTGCCTCACCGAAGAATACTATGAACGGGCGCAACAGAGAACCGTCACCAGCCTTTGTGCCAGGCTCTATCTCACAGTTCTCAGGGGTGAGGGTTATCTGATATCGAGGGTCATCGACATCACGGCTGGAGCATACCTTCATAAGCTCACCGTGCAGATGAATCACTTCTGAAGAGCCTGCCATCTCGTGGAGGTTGTCGACATTCTGAGTGACAACGGTGACATCGTACTGCTCCTCAAGTTTCGCAACGAGCTTATGGCCTTCGTTGGGCTTCACGTTCCAGCACTTCTTTCGAAGCATATTGTAAAAGTTGGTTACGAGAGTAGGATCGTCAAGCCATCCTTCATGAGTTGCGACTTTCTGTACTGGATAGTTCTCCCATAGTCCATCAGCATCGCGGAATGTCTTCAAGCCACTTTCCACAGACATGCCTGCACCAGTCAAAACAACAATCTTTTTCATAAGCGTTTCCTTGTTTTTTATGCAAATATAGGAAATTAGTATCAAAAGGCATTGCACTTTAACTCCTTTTAACAAGCATAACTGCTTTAACTGCCAAAAATGTTGTAATTTTGCAGCCGATTTTTGAGAATATACATTATTATATAGAGAAAGAATGGATAAGTTAAGTTATGCATTGGGTCTTGGCATCGGTCAGCAACTGTCGCAGATGGGTGCTTCAGACATCAGTGCCGATGATTTTGCACAAGCAATAAAGGATGTGCTGGAGGGAAAGGAACTGAAGGTGTCTCATCGTGAGGCTCAGACAATCGTTCAGGATTATTTTGCCAAGCAGGAGCAAAAGCTTCAGGCAGAGCGTGCCGAGAAGGGAAAGGTTCATAAGGAGGCTGGAGAGAAATATCTTGCTGAGAACGCAAAGAAGGAAGGTATAATCACCTTGCCAAGCGGTCTGCAATATCAGGTGATAAAGGAAGGTAACGGCAAGAAGCCTACTGCAAAGGATACGGTGATGTGCCACTATGAGGGTTTCCTCATTGATGGTACAGTGTTCGACAGCAGCATTCAGCGCGGTGAGCCAGCCACATTCCCACTTCAGCAGGTTATAGCAGGTTGGACAGAAGGACTGCAGCTGATGCAGGAAGGTGCGAAGTACCGCTTCTTCATCCCTTATCGCCTGGCCTATGGCGAGGGTGGCGCAGGTAATTCTATTCCTCCGTTCGCAGCTCTGATTTTCGATGTTGAGCTGATTCAGGTGGTGTGAATATAAAGTGATAGGAAAAGTAAGAGAATTAAGAGTTTTAAATAATTTATAGGAAATGAAAAAGATTATGTTTGTAGCCGCAATGGCTATTTCCGCAGCTGCTTTCACAGGATGCGGTAATTCTACCCCAAAGGCAGATTTGAGGTCTGACGTAGATACACTGAGCTATGCTATCGGTATGGCGCAGACACAGGGACTGAAGGAGTATCTCGTAAACAACCTGGGTATTGATACAGTCTACATGGCTGACTTCATCAAGGGTCTTAACGAGGGTGCAAATGCCGGTGACAACAAGAAGCAGGCCGCTTACTATGCTGGTATCCAGATCGGTCAGCAGATCTCTAATCAGATGATGAAGGGTATCAACCATCAGATCTTCGGTGATGACTCTACAAAGACTATCTCAATGAAGAACTTCATGGCAGGTTTCGTTAGCGGAACAACTGGCAAGGGTGGCCTTATGACAGTTGACTCAGCCCAGAATGTAGCTCAGACAATGATGCAGACCATCAAGGCTCGTGAGATGGAGAAGTCATACGGTCCTAACAAAGAGGCTGGTGAGAAGTTCCTTGCAGCCAACGCAAAGAAGGAAGGCGTAAAGACTCTTCCCAGCGGTGTACAGTATAAGGTCATCAAAGAGGGAACAGGCGCTATCCCTGCTGATACATCACTCGTGAAGGTTCACTATGAGGGTCGTCTGCTCAACGATTCTGTATTCGACAGCAGCTACAAGCGCGGCCAGCCTATCAATCTTCGTTGTAACCAGACAATCAAGGGTTGGACTGACGCAATGGTTCACATGCCTGCAGGTTCTATATGGGAGGTTTACATTCCACAGGAGCTGGCTTACGGTGAGCGCGAGCAGGGTATGATCAAGCCTTTCTCAATGCTGAAGTTTAAGATTGAGCTTATCGAGGTTAATCCTAAGAAGTAATGAAGAAAGTAATCATATTGGCACTCGCTCTCGTAGCGAGTGCCTCTTTGTATACAGCAGCCGCTGCATCAAAGAAAAAGGCTAAGAAACAGAAGGCTCCGGTGGTGATGCCTGTCCAGTTGAATAATGGCAGTGATACATTAAGTTATGTTGCAGGAATGAGTGTCACTAATGGTCTTGTTCCTTATCTTGTTCAGCAGAAGGGGATAGACACTACCTATATGGCAGATTTCGTGAGAGGCATGAAGGAGCTCTTTGATGCAGGCACAGACCCGAAGATGAAGGCATACGCTGCAGGTCTCGAGATTGCCAGTCAGTTGCGCGACCGTATGCTGCCAGGTATGAAGAGGGACTTTACCGACACTCCTGACTCAATAATTGATGCTGTCGTATTCCGTGGCTTTACGGATGCCTTGCTCAATGATACCACTTTATTCAAGCAGGATGCTGCTGAAAGTCTCTTCAAGACGCTTCAGCAGACAAACAAGGAAGCCAAGATTGAGAAGCTGTGGGGTCCAAACCGTGACGCAGGTAAGAAATTCCTTGCCGAGAATGCCAAGAAAGAGGGAGTGGTTACGCTTCCCAGTGGTCTTCAGTATAAGGTCCTTGTGAAAGGTGAGGGTGAGATACCTCAGGTGTCGGAGAAGGTGTTTGTAAACTATGAGGGACGTCTTGTCGATGGCACAGTCTTCGATGCCTCGTCCAAGCATGGCAGCAAGCCTTCAGAGTTCCGCCCCAATCAGGTCATCAAGGGTTGGACTGAGGCTCTGACGATGATGCCTGTAGGTTCGAAGTGGCAGCTCTATATCCCTTACGAACTCGGATACGGAGAGCAGGAGGCAGGCACTATCAAACCATTCAGCACTCTGATCTTCGATGTGGAGCTGGTGGGAATAGACAAGCCTAAGCCAGAGGAGCCTGTCGTTGAGGAAAAACCATCAAAAAAGGCTAAGAAATCCAAGAAATGAGCAAGTGTGTCACAAAAGTGACGCACTTTTTTCATTTTTCTTCGAGAAAAGTTGCATTATTCGATTAAATTGTTTACTTTTGCTGACAAATTGTAAACTGTAACTTGAATAATGGAGAAAATTGATCATCTAGACAAAAAGATACTAAGCATTCTGTCCAAGAATGCCCGTATCGCTTTTAAGGATGTAGCGGCAGAATGCAATGTGTCTCGTGCCGCTATTCATCAGCGTGTTCAGCACCTGATAGAGGCGCAGGTAATCACCGGTAGCGGATTTGATGTGAATCCCAAGAGCCTGGGCTATTCTACATGTACTTATGTGGGCATTAACCTGGAGAAAGGCTCTATGTATAAGGATGTCGTTGAGCGGTTAAGGCATATTCCTGAGATCGTGGAGTGTCATTTCACTACTGGCCCTTATACAATGCTTGTGAAACTTTATGCACGTGATAATGAGCAGCTGATGGACTTGCTCAACGGACAGCTACAGGGTATCCCTGGTGTGGTAGCTACAGAGACCCTTATCTCGCTGGAGCAGAGCATAAAGCGGGAGATCATGGTTAAGCCCGATGAAGAATAGGCTATTATGGGCAAGTTTGATCTGCAGTCGTATCTCGACAATATCTATTCTCGCTTTCCCGAGGCTGAATATCAGCCAGTGATAGGAATAACGGGCAATTTTGGGGATGAGACGTGTAAACTGGGCCAGGGCTATTATCAGTCTGTAGTGGCAGCAGGAGGAGTGCCGATGATTATCCCTCCCGTAGAGGATGTCAATACACTTGTCAACACCCTTGACCATATAGATGCCCTTATCCTCAGTGGTGGAGCAGACATCAACCCCCTCTTTGGAGGCGATGAGCCCTCACCACGCCTGGGTGGTATCAACCGGCAGCGTGACCTTCCGGAACTGATGATCACCCGTCTGGCTTATAATCGTCAGATCCCCATCCTTGCTATCTGTCGGGGCATTCAGACCCTTGCCGTCGCACTTGGTGGCAAGGTGGCTCAGGATATCTCTATTCAGGCAACTATTAAGCACTCCCAAGAAGCTGACCGTGCGGAGCAGACTCACAGCATAAAGATAGCAGAGGATTCTATATTGCGTCGTCTGTATGGCGAGGAGAAAATCTATGTAAACTCCTTTCACCATCAGGCTGTGAAGGAGACGGGCGATAAGTTCCGTGTTGTAGCAAAGTCTCCTGACGGTATTATAGAGGCTATGGAGAGTAGTGAGTATAAGTCTATTATAGGAGTGCAGTGGCATCCGGAATGTCTGGATGAAGGCAAGCCGCTCTTCCGCTGGCTTGTGGAAGAGGCTAAGGCTTTCCGGAAGGCAAATGAGCTGCATGACCGTGTATTGACGCTCGACACCCATTGTGACACCCCGATGTTCTTCCCGCAGGGAATCCATTTCGATCATCGCGACTCGAAGATACTTGTTGACCTGCATAAGATGAACGAGGGTCGTCAGGATGCAACTATTATGGTGGCTTACCTGCCTCAACCGAAAATAGGGGAGACATTCTCTTCGCTTGTTGATTTCGATGTACAGGGACCATTGGAGTATGCTGACCTGATCTTCGACAAGATAGAGGAGATAACAGAGGCAAACCGTAAGTATATCAGCATTGCCCGCACCCCTGGTGACCTGTATGAGGATAAGCGTAACGGGCGGAAATCGATAATGCTGGGAATAGAGAATGGTATAGCCCTCAACGGTCAGTTGCAGAATCTCCAGCACTTTGCGCAGCGCGGAGTGGTGTATATCACTCTGTGCCACAATGGCGATAACGAGATATGCGATTCTGCCAAGGGGTGCAATACCCATGGAGGCGTGAGTCGTTTTGGAGAACAGGTGATCCGTGAGATGAACCGCCTCGGAATCATGGTTGACATGAGTCATGCTGCCGAGAAGAGCTTCTATGACGCACTTGAGATAAGCAGTATGCCTATCGTGTGCAGCCATAGCAGTAGCCGTGCGCTCTGCGATCATCCCCGTAACCTCACCGACGACCAGATGCGAGCCCTTGCTGCCAAAGGAGGTGTGGCTCAGACAACACTTTATCCTGGATTCCTGAAGAAAGACGGAGAGGCCACAATCATCGATGCCATCGAGCATCTTGAGCATGCCATAAAGATAATGGGTATCGATCATGTCGGACTTGGAACAGACTTCGATGGCGATGGCGGGGTGAAAGGTCTTGCAGACTCTTCTGAGCTTATCAACTTCACCCGTCAGCTGCTTGCCCGCAGATACAGCGAGCGCGACATACAGAAGATCTGGGGAGGAAACTTCCTCAGAGTCATGGGACAGGTGCAGAAAATTAGAAATTAAGAATTAGAAATAAGTGACTATGATTACTTCGCTATTAAATAAAGTGGCGGT
>DGTJ01000018.1:13842-15933 GCA_002393725.1 Prevotella sp. UBA4339
TCCTTCCTCCTTCCTCTTTCCTCCTTCCTCCTCTTGTCTTGTGGTAATCTGAAGAAACAGGCAGCTACAGAGACGGCTATGCAACCAGTAGGACCCACATTCAGTGCTGACAGTGCTTTCCTGTTCTGTCAGGCACAGTGCGACTTTGGACCAAGAACGATGAATAGTAAGGCGCATGATGATTGTGAACAGTGGATTATCGGTAAGTTCCAGCAGTACGGCATGAGTGTTATTCCTCAGAAGACCCTTCTGAAGGGATATGACGGTACCATGCTCAAGAGCACCAATATCATTGCCAGTTATAAGCCGGAACTCACGTCCCGCATTCTTCTCTGTGCCCACTGGGATAGCAGACCCTGGGCAGACAACGACCCTGATGAGGCCAACTGGCACAAGCCGGTGATGGCAGCTAATGACGGAGCTTCCGGTGTGGCTGTGATGCTTGAGGTGGCCCGACAGATTGATGCCATTTCGAAGCAGAATCCTGATACGATGGCCTTGGGCATCGACTTTATCTGCTTTGATGCAGAAGACTATGGCTATCCTCAGTGGGAGACGAGTGATGATCCTGGCGACACATGGGCTCTCGGAGCTCAGTACTGGGCTGCTAACCTTCATAAGGAAGGCTATTCTGCACGCTTTGGTATACTGCTGGATATGGTAGGAGGGCAGGGAGCACAGTTCTACCAGGAGTTAATGTCAAAGCAGTATGCTGGCGATATTGTTGATAAGGTGTGGAAGGCTGCCTCTGTGGTAGGCTATGGGAGTTTCTTCCCGATGAAGGATGGTGGTGGTATCACTGATGACCATATCCCTGTAAACACTGTTGCCAAGATACCTTGTGTGGACATAATACCTTATTATCCTGCATGCGAGCAGAGCAGCTTCGGACCTACGTGGCATACTGTGAATGATGATATGGAGCATATCGACCGTACCACGCTTCAGGCTGTGGGGCAGACGGTGATACAAGTGCTGTTCTCAGAAAAGTAAGTCAGATCTGTCCCGACTCTACCATCAGTACTACGCGCTCTGTGAGGCGGTCCACCCCTTCTGCATCGTAGCCCTTCTTCAGACTGGCACCAAACGACCATGCGAAGATCTGCCAGAAGCCAGCGCGGAAGGGACCCATGAATGCCTGTATCATCTCGTAGGATGACGAGTGGCATTCCCGGTCAATGAGTTTTATAAGGAGCTTACCTTGTGAATAGGTAAGCTTTTTCATTTTCGGCTTGTAGGTCTTAAAGATTTCACTCTCCACCTTCTTCATGTGGGCTTCCTTCTCTTCCTTGGTGGGGATAGTCTCAAGAATCTCTGTGGTCTCGTAAAGCAGTTGCTTGGCTTCCTTGGCGATAGGGAGCACTTTCTTCACGTTGGTAACAAGGCGCATATACGCCTTTGCCTGTTTCTTGTTCTTGAAAGTGATCTGCGGGTAGACGTAGACATTATTCATCTCCATATACTGGATGCTATCACCCTCGTGGAGCACCTTTCCTACCTTCACCGTCGGTACGAAGCTGGGTGAGTCCATCTCTGCAAGTACCTGATCAGAGGTGAGCTTCTGGTCTTGGGCCTGTGCAGGGAGAATCGCACAGCAGACGGTGAATGATATCGCTACCATTCTCATCAACCAAGGGGTATATGGGCTTTCCTTTGCCATTTTGGGTGCAAAAGTACGCAGTTTTTCTGAATAGGAGATAAAAAATGACTCCTTTTTGCATTTATTTTAGAAAAAAACACTATCTTTGCAGGGTGAATCTTAAATTTATGCAATATGAAAGCGCTAATAGTATTAGTATTATTGTTGACGTGTGTCTGTGCCGATGCCCAGAGCGTACACGAATGGGAGAAGTATCTCAGCGAGGTGATGAGTGCTGAGGATATGGAGTCGGCCGAGTGGGAAGACTGCTACGAGACGTTGTGTGAACTGGCGCAGCATCCACTTGACCTGAACCACGCCTCACGCGAGGACCTGGAACAGTTGCCTTTCCTTTCTGCCCAGCAGGTAGAGGAGATCATGGAGTATCTCTATCGCTATGGTCCGATGAAGTCATTGTCGGAATTGCTGATGCTCCGTTCGTTGGATTATGA
>DGTJ01000018.1:16065-24040 GCA_002393725.1 Prevotella sp. UBA4339
CAGTATGCACGGAGTGAGGTGATGGGCACCGTTCGTATTCCTTTCTATAAGCGTAAGGGGGATAATGATGCCTATCTCGGATACCCATACCGTCACTGGGTGAGGTATCAGTTGACGTATGGTGACCGTCTGAAGGCTGGTATCGTGGGAGCCCAGGATGCTGGAGAGCCGTTCTTTGCCAACAGGAACCGCATGGGATATGATTACTATTCGGTCTATCTGCAGCTCAGGCAGCTCGGAGCTGTCAGCAATCTGGTCTTGGGTAAGTATCGTGCTTCGATGGGTATGGGACTGGTAATCAACAGCAGCTTTGCCTTGGGTAAGACATCATTACTGCAGAATATGGGACGCTCTGCAAGTGTTCTCAGGGCACACTCCTCGCGCTCTGCTGCCGACTATCTGAATGGGGTAGGTGCTACTGTGACAATAGCCAAGGGCCTCTCTGCTACGGCTTTCTTCTCCTATCGAGGTCAAGATGCTACTCTCAAGGAGGACGGGATGGTGTCTTCCATAGTCACCTCGGGGTATCATCGCACAGAGAACGAGATGGATAAGAAGGATAACCTTAAGAACACTACTTTTGGGGGCAGCGTCAGATATCACGACTATGGTATGCACGCAGCACTTAACATTGTTGGCACCCACCTGAACCGTGAACTGAAGCCGAATACAAATGTGATATACCGTAAGTACTATCCACAGGGTTATGATTTTCTCAATTTCAGCGTTGACTATGGTTATGTGCATCACCGTTTTGCCTTCAATGGCGAGACGGCTCTCAACAGGGACGGTGCTATGGCAACGATTAACAGTCTGAGCCTGAGACTCGGTGGCGAATGGGACATCATGGCTATCCAACGCCTATACTCTTACCGTTACACCTCGCTTACTGCACGATGTTTCAGCGACGGAGGGAGGGTGCAGAATGAAAACGGTATTTATCTCGGAGCTTCGTGGCAGCCATCGCCCAGGTGGAAGTTGTCGGCTTATACAGACTATGCATATTACCCTTATCCCAGATATCAGGTCTCACAGTCGTCACATTCATGGGATAACCTTCTTCAAGCCACATATACGCACAGCAAATGGACATTGTCGGGCAGGTATCGACTCCGTTTCCGCCAGAAGGATAGTGACAAAGACCTGATAACCCAAAAAGAGCATCGGGCACGCCTCACTGCAGAGTATAACGGTGGTATCGTCAGCCGTACCCAGATAGACCTCAGCATGATTACCTCGACAGATCGTCATCGCGGATTCATGATAAGCGAGAGCATCGGATATACCCATCGCTGGCTTAGGATGAATGCGGGATTCGGATATTTCCATACGGACGACTATGAAGGCAGGATATACCTTTATGAGCCGGGACCGCTTTACAACTATAGTGTGGTGCAGTATTATGGACAAGGCGTGAGATACTGGATGATGTGCCGGGCTGCCATTGGCAGACAATTCGTGCTTACTGCAAAAATAGGAACAATCAACTATTTTGATCGCTCAGTCATAGGTATAAGTTATCAGCAGACATACGGCTCCTCGATGACCGACCTTGATCTTCATTTGCGCTGGAAGTTCTAAACGAGGCTATTATACAGGTCAACAATCTGCGATGCCACATCGTGCCCCTCGAAGCGGCGGATATACTCCTGGCTGCGCAGGATTCGCTGACTGCGGCCTTCAGCACCTATAAGAGTCTGGGAGATGGCATCTGCCATAGCCCTCTCATCGTCAGGGACTACATAGATGGAGTCGGGACCGCCAGCTTCCTCCAGACACGAGCCTGTGCATGCCACTACAGGCAGCCCGCTTCCGATAGCCTCGATGATCGGGATGCCAAAGCCTTCATATACAGACGGATAGACAAAACTCTCTGCTCCTGCATAGATAGCCGGCAACAGGTCGTTGCTGACACCATGAAGCATGTGTACCCGATGCTCCAGCTGATGGCTCTTGACGTATTCTGACACCTTATCCGCATATTTGGTGTGACGCCCCACAATCACGAGGTGCAGCTCATCAGGCAGATAGTGCAATGCCCGCACAGCGAGGAGGATGTTTTTCCTTGCCTCGATAGAGCCTACGCTCAGGATATATCTCTCCGGCAGCGAGGAGTCCTTGCGGAATGAAGCCTGTCGCCTGAAACTGGGCGAGAAGCTCTGATAGACAACAGATATCTCGTTCTCATCTACATTGCCGAACTCCATGATGTCACGCTTAGTGCATTCGCTGATGGCAATGATATGATCAGCCTCGCGTATCGTCTGATAAAACTTCCAGGCGTATATCTTAGTATCTATCCAGTTGTAGAATTCCGGATGACGCAGGAATATGAGATCGTGGATTGTCACTATGCTCTTCACACCGCTCTTGCTGATGCCGAAAGGCAGCTCTCCCGATAGCCCGTGGAATATCTGCACTCCATCTCTCACCAGATCCTTCACTATCCCCTTCGTGCGCCAGAAAGCCTTCTCGAGAGGTATGCCGGAGCTTTTAGGATAGCAGAACTCTACATTCCCTCTTGCCACTATCTGCCCTCGCAGGTCGTCGCGACCCTTGTCGGGGGCATAGAGGCGGAGGTCTAACCCGCTGTCGACTGAGAGGTCGTTGATCAGAGTCCTTCCGTAACTGCCTAATCCTGTGCCGTTCCTGACTATGCGCTTGGCATCGTAGCCTATGGTGAGATGAGTGTTCATGAGTTTTTGAAATGTTTGAAAACGAATCTGACGAGTACGAAATTGGTAGGCACGGCGATAGCAAGCACTGCGATAGGTGCCAACTCCCTGCTGAGGCCTATCCAGAGGAAGAAGTTGAAGAGCATCATGTGCAGCAGATAGTTTGTAAGATGTGCTGCTCCGAATCCCAGTCCGTTTTTCGCTGATGTCTTCTCCTTAAAAGTAAAGTGAGCTGAAAGCCAGTAGTTTACAAGGAAGCTGAGGACGTATCCGATTGTATAAGCTATATTGACATTTATCCAGTGCTGCAGCACCCAGTAGATGGCATAGTGTATGGAAGCTGCCGTAGTGCCTACGATGCCAAAGCGTATTATCTCTCCAAGAGTCTCCTTTTTGTTCATATTTTCAAAAAATATGGTGCAAAGTTAGCAAAAAATTGCGAATAGTGCATTGTGCATTATGAATTATTTAGTACCTTTGCACCCAAATTAATACATTATGGAACAGAAAATGAATTTTCTCGATAGAAACGAGTTTAATTTTGAACCAAGTCAGAAGGTTGTTGACGCAATAAAGAATTTTGACCCTAAGACCCTCTGCTTCTATACCCGCATTTACGATCAGGGTAAGAAAAGTGTTATTTCAGTACGTCTGAGTGAGATTTACGGTGTGCCTGAAGAGCAGGTGCTTTTAGCATACGGTGGAGAGGATATCCTCAAGAATGCAATCCATTATTATCTGATGAAGGGTGACAACAAGAAGATCCTCATCCCGGAGTTCTCTTGGTGGTATTACAATAAGGTGGCAAGTGAGTGCTATGGTACTTTCGAGATGTATCCCCTCTATGAGAAGGACGATACCTTTGCCTATAATGTTGATGAGGTGATAGAATATACCAACCGTATCCACCCTCGCATGCTGCTGCTCGCATCGCCAAACAATCCGACGGGCAATAGCCTTACCAGTGAGGAGATAGGCCGTATCATGGAGAATATCCCTGACGACACTATGGTGCTCGTAGACGAGGCCTATGCCAGCTTCATCACCAGCGATACCGACTATATCGCTCCTTTGGTGAACAAGTATCGCAACCTCATCATCTCGCGCACACTCTCTAAGTTCTACGGACTTCCCGGGCTCCGCTGTGGCTTTGGCTTCATCGGTCAGGGGCACACCCATTTCATCAGCTATATCAACAAGTATCTGGGCTACAACCGCTTCTCAGAGGCAGTGGCTCTGGCAGCCCTTGACAGCGACGAGCACTACCGTCATGTGGCAGACGATATGGAGTGGGGTCGTCAGCTCTATAAGAAGGCTCTGGGCGACAAACCCGGATTCAAGGTGTATAAGTCTGTTGCCAACTTCATCCTTATCAAGTATCCGATTGAGATAAAGGAGGCATTGCAGAAGGCTCTGGCCGACGAGAACTACAAGATCAAGTTCATGAGCGACAAGGGCTTGGAGTCATGCCTGCGAATCACTCTTGGCAGGAAAGAGCAGACACAGACCGTAGTAGACACCATTTTGAAGGTTCTGGGATGATAGGAGTAATACTTGCAGCCGGAATGGCAAAGCGTCTCAGGCCACTTACCGACACCAAGCCGAAGTGCCTGTTGGAAGTAGGTGGAAAGACTCTGCTTCAGCGCACAGTCGATGCAATGTCTTCTGCTGGAGTCACTGAATTCCTGGTTGTCACAGGCTATCGTGCCTCCATGATCCGCGACTTCCTCGCCTCCTACATTCCTCCTTCCTCGGTAACCAACATTCCACATTCTTGCGTCCCTTCGGTAGCAAGCGGCAAGCCGATTACCACGCGATTCCTCGACAATCCCGACTACGAGCACAACAACAACATCTTCTCCCTCTGGCTGGCGATGAAGGAGCTGCACGGTCAGGAAGTGCTGCTTATGGACAGTGATATCCTTTGCGACCCTGAGGCAGTTCGTCGTGTAGCCCGTCAGGAGTGCTCTGCCCTTGCTATGCAGCGCCACGAGCTGGGTGAAGAGGAGATGAAGATCGTGGTCGATGACGACTTCCATATCACCGAGATCAGCAAGACCTGTCGTGTTGAGGATGCCGTAGGAGAGTCGGTGGGCATTGAGAAGATGACATCGGATTATACCGAGGCTATCTACCAGGAGCTGCGTAAGATGATTCTCGACGAGGGACTTATCGATATCTTCTATGAGCGGGCCTTCGAGCGGCTTATTCCCCAGGGGCACACCTTCAAGGTGGTGGATACCACCGACCTCTTCTCGTATGAGCTCGACACCCCTGAGGACTTCAAGAGAGCGACGGATTCAATGCCTGAGAATCTCATATGAAGAGAGTAGGCAGTGCACTGAAGTGGTTCTTCTCTAGTCCCGCATGTGTTTTCTTCCTTGGACTGGCAGTTGTCCTTACTGCCACCACCATAGAGACGCTGCGAGGGCGAGCCACTAATTTCTACGACTACTATGATGCCACCAATATGTTCTGGGCAGGCATCAATCCATACACACTGGAGTTTATAGAGGCTCATAGCATCTGGTTTCTCTATACTCCAGTGTTTACTACTATATGGGCTCCCATATTCCTCCTGCCGGAGTGGTTGGGACCCTACGTCTGGAATGTGTTCAACTACTGCATGCTCTGTCTTGCCATCAAGACACTGCCTGCACCGTTGGCTCCCTTCAGGATGAAGATATTCCTGTTTCTGCTGCTGCTGATCCTGCAGAGCACGTTCTGCTTCCAGTACAACATGGTGGTGTGCTATATCTTCCTCTTCGCATTCACGCTGCTCGAAAGCGGGAAGCCCTTCTGGGCCACGCTGCTCATCATGATATCAGCCACCACGAAGTATTATGGCGCCATCGAACTGGGTCTGCTGCTATGCTATCCCAAGTTCTGGCGAAACATAGGCTATGCTTTGTTCTGGGGAGTCGTGCTGCTTCTGCTGCCAATGATAAATACCGCCTTCGACAATGTGTTCCTGCTTTACAAGAGCATGTGGGGCACGTATGAGTCGCATCGCAGTGCGGTGGATTATCCAGGACTGTTCTTCGCAAGAGGGCTGAAGCCACTGCTGCTGCCCAACCTCCGATTGGTGCAGGTTGCAGTGCTCGTGCTTATCTCTGCCCTGTTCTTCTGGCGCAACAGGCGCTGGAGCGATTTCCGCTTCAGGGTTGAGGCTCTCGCAGTCATGATGGGGTATATCATACTGTTCAGCGACAGCCCGGAGACTCATACTTATATGATCACCCTGGCTGGCTATCTCATGGCTTTCTGGCTGCAGCCTGAGCGCACGAGGTTGGACTGGGTGCTTTTCTGGCTGCTCTTTGTCAACTTCTGCATCCTGCCCGTAGATGCCATCTGTCCTACACCCGTCTACCGGTTCTTCCATGATAACTTCTGGCTCGACGTCTACTGTATGGCGTTCGCCTGGTTGCGAGTCCTGTGGTGGGCTGTAAAGCCTGATAGGATACCCTTCCCGGCTGTGGGTCGCATGGTGGCTACGCTACTTCTGCTGCTTTGTGCTGTAGGCGTGCAGGCTCAGGATCGTCACTACCGCATCAATGGCGTGAGTTTCACTATGAAGTATGTCAAGGGAGGCTCGTTTGTGATGGGAGCCGCAGAGAGCGACACCGTAGCCGATGCTGACGAGAAGCCTGCCCACAGGGCTGTAGTGGGCGATTTCTATATCGGTGAGACAGAGGTCACTCAGGAGCTGTGGAAGGCTGTCATGGGCAAGAATCCCGCCAAGTTCAAGGGTGAGAACCAGCCTGTTGAGAATGTGTCGTACAAGGATTGCCAGAAGTTCATCAGCCGCCTCAGCCGTATGACGGGCCGCGAGTTCCGCCTGCCTACAGAGACGGAATGGGAGTATGCTGCCAGGGGCGGAAGCAGGTCAAGAGGCTATCTCTATGCCGGGGGCAACGATACGGCCAGCGTGGCTTGGCTGAGCACCGACAGCCTCTGGGCTCGCCACATGCCTGTAGCTTCCAAGCGGGCTAATGAGCTGGGGTTGTATGATATGAGTGGGAGCGTATGGGAGTGGTGCGATACGCCATACGAGCCTTACTCGGCTGATAAGGGCACATTCTTCACGCGGCTCGTAAGAAGTCGTTTCAAGGTGATACGCGGAAGCGGATTCAGGGGCTATGCCCGTTATGCGAGAGTGTCAAACCGCTATAGTCAGGCTTACTGGCGTGCCGATCCTACTCTGGGTCTCCGCCTTGCCATGACGTTAAAAAGAGAATGATTATGAAGGCATTGGTAATACATGCAGCAAAGCTGAAGGAGCGTGGCGAGCACATGGACCGCATGCTTCGTGGTATAGGCATGGAGTATGAGTTTATACGCGAGGCCGATCTTGACGACCTGAGTAAGGAACTGCTATGCAAGTATTTCACTCAAGGCGAGAAGATGGCAGCCAGTCCGCTGCCTCGCTACAGTTGTGCCACGAAGCATTTCCTGGCTTATAAGAAAATCGTTGACGAGGTAATGGATGGTGCTCTCATCTTGGAGGATGACATCGTGCTTCATGATGACTTCCTGGATTATTTCGACAAGAGCATCAGTGAGTTTTATGAGCGCTTTGCAGAGCGTCCTGCGATGATATCCTATGAAGACAGCTCGCTGCAGTTCGTGCCTCGCAGCCAGCGGAAGAAGGGTCAGCTGCTGTATTACGGAAAGAAGGACCGTATGGCGGGGGCTTATTATATGAGCCGCAGGTGTGCCGAGGCAATCCTGAGCGACCTGTCAGCCCATAAGTGCCACACAACTGATGCCGACACCTATCACTACCACTTGCTGAAGCAGGGCGTAATCGACTATCTGTGGTGTCAGCCCGCACTTGCCACTCAGGGCTCTTTCACAGGCGCGTTCCGCTCTTCACTGTCTTCGAAGAAGGATCGTATGATAGAATTCCGGTGGTGGTTCAAGAAGAACTATAAGCGACTGCTCTACTGGTTCAGATAAGAAAAAAAGAGCGACGGCTGCTACTTCTTGTAGCGGCCGTTTGTTATCTCGAAGTATTTCTTCAGCACCAGCAGCGAGATGAGGCTCTCGCGCTCCTTGTCACGGAACTGGTCGATGTATTCGTGGGCATGCTGGATGATGGCCTCTGCCTCCTCGGGATGGTCGATGTAGTACTGCAGGCGCTCTTCGAGGTCGGAGAAGTCTTCCTTCACCTCTATGTAGTGATAGTTAGGTATGAGCCTGCCCTCCATGAACCAAGTCTCCTGAGTGTGCTTAGGGGTCACTGCGATGCAGTTGGATGACATCACCCACTTGAGGTTCGATGCCACGTCGTTGCCTTC
>DGTJ01000085.1 GCA_002393725.1 Prevotella sp. UBA4339
CTTGGTTTTGTCTTAGAAATCCCCCTGTGATCCCACCAGAGCGGATTACTCGACGGTAATGCTGTAGATGTGGCAGACATCGTTGTTATAAACCAGTATGTCTACAGTGTCGCCATCGGCAGTAACGTTATCGGGCAGTGTCCAGTTCTCCCAGGTGTAGGATTCCTTAGTCGTAGGCATGAAGGAGTCGCCAATCTTGTTGTCATCGTCTTTGACGCTGTTGACGAACAGCGAGATGCCACGACCGGTGCTGGGCTTGTGTGACTCTACGACAACGGTAATCTTCTGGCCTATCTTCACATTGGGAATGGTGAAGCAGCAAATACGTTTGTCGGGGCTTGAGACTTTTCCACCGCCCAGCATGAGGTAGGCACCGCCAGCATAATCGCCCAGAGAAGTGCTGGAATAGTCAACAGCGATGGCCAGGTCTCGTCTCGAAGCATATTCTTCGTTGAACTTCAGTCCCTTCAGTTCTTCGATGACGCTACCGTTAGCAGACAGGGTTCCGTCGCTATTAATTTCCCCTTGATACCAAAAGCATTTGTCCTCCGTTTCGCCGGCGCTTTTGCCATCCTTAGCATCTTTTTCCTTCTCGATGTCACTCCAGCCTTCGGTCTTCGAGGCGGCAGCATCGGCCTTGAGGTTGTTCACGGTGGCTTCACTCCACTGGGTGAAATTCCATGTGCGGGCTTGAACAGCTGGTGTCGCCGCCTTCTTCACGGCCGTGATGCTCTGGATGCGCTTCGTGCCGTTGTAGGTGATGGTGACGGTCTCGCCGCCATTCAGACCCGCATTGGGCTCGATGGTCCAGTTGGCGGCATCCTCTGTGCCCTCAGCCAGGGTCACGGTGTAGCCCGTGGCAGCGGCAGCGACGGTCACTGCGCATGTGGCGGTCTTGTCGTCGCTGGTGTCATCGGTACCGTTGGTGGCGGTGGCGGTGATGGTGGCGGTGCCAGCGGCCTTGGCAGTCACTACGCCGTTAGCCACGGTGGCCACGCTGGCGTCGCTCGTCGTCCATGTCACGGTCTGGTCCGTGGCGTTGTCGGGGGCGACGGTGGCGGTCAGTGTTAGCGCATCGCCGCCCACGGTCATCTCGGCAGAGGTCTTGTCAAGGGTTACGCCAGTGACGGCAACGGGAGCGGGGGCAGCAGGCCCATAGACTTCAATCGATGTGACACCATTCATATTATCATCATCATTTTGTTCACATTCCCCATTCTCATTAAAAGTAATTGCAAATGGTGATGTAGTAATCGTGACAGGAGTTTTACTATTCTGTTTGAACACACATTTGGTGATTGTGTATCCTTCCTTCGCTTCATATGTAGCGTAGCAATTTATGTTGGCTCTGCTGCTTAATGGCCTATCAGGAAAGCATTTGCAAAATGTTAAAACAACATAATTTTTGGTATTCAAGATACGATAATCTTAAGATTGTGCTTTATTGAGGGGCTAACTCTTTAATAAAGTACAGTTATGATTGAAAAAGTATTCAAAGAAAAGTGGTGTATCCAGAAGCATCTGGATGCCCCAATGCTTAAGGAACGCGAGAGCTTCCTTGAAATGGTGTCCCATCGTGGTGTAAAAATGCATCATGTCGGACGTGTTGCAAATGTTCTACTACTCATAGTTGAGCGTTTGAAGATAACCGAAGGAGTACAAATCAAGTATTCGTTAAACGATGTACAGGATGCACTTCTCTCATGTACCCGCAAGCCATTACCAGATAACACATTTGTCTGTGTTGCCGTTGATTGGCTTTCAAGTATCGGTAGAATGGAGGATACATTTGTTGATCAACAATTCATCATTAACAGACTTTTTACAAGTACACGGATAAGGATTCGTTATCACTCACTTCCTCTTCTCAAAGAGCGAGCCTCTTACCTCGACCACTGCGCACAAACGGGAATGGCACCATACACGCTTCAAGACATAGCCATCAATCAACTTTATGCCATAGAGTTGCTGCACTTGGAAAAGCCCAGAACGATAATGGAAGAAGAATTACAGGATGCGGCTGAGCGGTGGATGAAATCCAACAAGAATGGCCGTGCTAGCAAATGTGTCGCCAATTATCGTGTTGTCAAGCGTAACTTCCTCACTTCCATTAGGAATTGGATTGCTTATATGGGCTGGTATGTCCGTCCACAAGAGGACTATCCGCAGAAAGAGAAGGTACAGGACTATCTTCATTGGATGGAAGAGGAAAAGGGGTGCTCGCAAATTACTATCCAAGGCCGTCTAAGTCTGCTCAGGCATTTTATGAAAACCATGCGACCTGTAAAGATGGATTCCATTACGCCTCAGACTATTGACGAATATCTCGCAATCAGGAAAGAGAAAGATGGTTATAGCAGAAGATCTATATCTTTCGTCTGCACGACTCTCCGTTCTTTCTTTAGGTATGGCGCTAGCAAAGGATGGAATTG
Organism: Prevotella sp. UBA4339; assembly: GCA_002393725.1. Lineage (GTDB taxonomy): Bacteria > Bacteroidota > Bacteroidia > Bacteroidales > Bacteroidaceae > Prevotella. Next base: position 2,433 of record DGTJ01000085.1, read on the forward strand.
TGAAGGCTTGGTGGCGTCCATAAAAAGTCCACGAATATATCACAATGAAGATTTGCCATCCTTTACGCCCTGGGGAACAATACAGGGCATCTTGTCTGGGAAAAGCCATGGGAACGGTATAGCCATACGTGACTATGCTGTCCTCCTCCTGTTGTCTGTGTATGGTATGAGGGTGAGCGAAGTGACAGGGCTCAAACTGAAGGATCTCGACTGGCATAATGAGCAGATATACCTCCGACGTGCAAAGGGATGCAGACCACAAGTGTTTCCTATATTACCGGTTGTTGGCGATGCCATTATAAAGTACATCAAACAATTCCGCTATAATGAGAATCATTGTGAATACGTGTTTCTCCGCTCGTTTGCACCATATGGGAAACTTTCCAATGCTGCAGTATACAGACTTGTATGCCGTGAACTGAAAGCGACAGGAGTAAAACTACGTCATTACGGTCCTCATAGTCTGCGTCATGGACGGGCGACTCAACTCATAAACTCTGGCCACAGCCTGAAAGAGATTGCAGACATCCTCGGACATGTGCGTCTGAATACCACAAGTATTTATGCCAAAGTAAACCTGACATCGCTTCGCGGGGTCGCAGAAATGAATTGGGAGGGCCTGGTATGATGATGAAGGAACTTACAAGAACGTATATCAGCTACAGACGGTCGATTGGAGAAAAATATAAAACTGGCGGCAACGTGCTTGACGGCTTTACCCGTTTTGTAGGTGAGAACAAGAACCCGCGAGCAATCAGTTTGACGGACTGCACCTCTTTTCTGTACGGCAAAAACAACAGGGTCACTGCGAGCTGGTTTATACGGTATGCCACACTGAAGGGGTTGTTTGAATGGGCCTTGGCTAGAGGCTATGTAGAGCAAGTACCTCTGCCGGATGACAAGCCAAAGAGCATAGAGCACATGACACCATATGTGTACAGCTATCAGGAACTCGAAAAGCTGTTTGATACAGCATTGACCTTTCAAAAGCATAAGAGCAAAATACCCCCTGAGTGTATTCAGGCCATCATTAAACTCACATATTTTCTAGGTCTAAGAATCAGCGAAACGCTATCGCTCAAAGTCTGCAACATAGATTTAAAGGAGTCGGTAGCCACAATACGCGAGACAAAGTTTAACAAGACTCGAATCGTCCCATTCAATAGGCAAGTTAACAGGATGATACGCAGTTTCCTAAAGTGGCGTGCCACTCAACATCCAGACTGCGGAGATGACTGTGCCCTCTTTTTGGACAGGGAAGGAAATCCTTTCCATCTTGACACCGTACAGGATTGTTTCCAGCGAATCCGGAAGAAGGCCGGCATCAGAAGATTTGACGATGCTTACTTCCAGCCCCGAATACATGACCTTAGACACTCCTTTGCCGTCCATCGTTTAACTGCATGGTATAGGGAAGGCAAAGACGTGCAAAGGTATCTCTGCCACCTGTCCACCTATCTCGGTCATAGCGACCTTTCTCATACATCCGTATACCTGAGCATGACGGACAATCTGTTAAGGGAAGCCAGTAACCTGTTTGAATCCTACAGCTATGGAGAAAAGTCATGACCAGATAGAATATGCAGGATATTGGATTCGCCGTTTCTTGTGCGGATACCTGACAGATACCCGCAACCTGTCGGGAAATACCGTAAAAGCATACCGGGATGCAATACGGCTGTTGCTTACGCACATCTGCCAGAAAAGGCATGTCACTGCTGACAAGGTGTTGATTACGGACATAACTCCACAGATGGTACTATCAATGCTCGAAAATCTGGAGCATACGCGAGGATGCTCCGTCTCAACAAGAAATCTCAGATTGTCAGCTTTTGTTGCGCTAGCCAAGTTTGTGGCATCACAATGTCCGGAATACATCGAATGGTGCAGAAATATCAGGAACATACCTGTAAAGAAAGCGCCAAAGAACTTTATCACCTATCTTGAGAAGGAAGAGATGGATGCGCTTCTGAATATGCCAGACAAGAGCACCGAGCAGGGATGGAGGGACTATGTCTTGCTGCTGTTTCTGTACAATACTGGGGCACGTGCTGAAGAAGCGGCTTCATTGCAGGTAAAGGATCTCACCATACCAAACGGGAAAGGACTGCCTTACGTTACGATTAAAGGGAAAGGGAGCAAGACTCGCAGGTGTCCGCTTTGGGATAACACTCGACGGGAACTACGCTCGCTTATCGGTGAAAAAGACCCCGATGAATATGTTTTTGTAAACAGACTACGGCAGCCAATGAGCCGCTTCGGTGTCTATGAAATGGTAACCAGACATGCTGCGAGACTATCATTGGAGATTCCTGCCTTAAAGCAGAAAAGGGTGTCTCCTCACACCATCCGTCATACAACTGCTACACATCTGCTCCAGTCAGGTGTCGACATCAACACGATAAGAGCCTGGCTCGGACATGTTTCCGTGGAGACGACCAACATCTATGCAGAGGTCAACATGGAGATGAAAGTCAAGGCTTTGTTGAATTGCGAGATTAAAGGCGGTAGGAGCACGGGGCATTATCGTGATGACCGAAAACTCATGGATTTTTTAAGCAGTTTATAGCAAGTTAATGTATTTAAGTGTCGAATTTATGTTGTGCTGATAACGAAAGGAGTACCAGAAAATCATGCTTCTCAGTTTGAAGCCAACATAAATCCCGGCACAACATATGAAATGTTATGTGGTGCACAACATAACACTTCAACTGTCACAGAACCTGATTCACGCCATATCCATCCATAATCTCCACTGTAACGACGCACATTGCTAAGTGTAACTGTAACTACTCCAGCTGTTGTTTCACCGTAGGTGTCTTTTCCTGTAGGCGTAATAGTGGTCAGCAGCGTTTCCGTCTGTGCCCATGCGCCCGTGGCTGCCATGAGCAGTAGGGCGAGAATAGATAAGAGTCTTGTTTTTCTCATAATCGTTTTTTGTTTTAGAATTTATTTTTTATTTAATATTATTGTTAGTTCCTTTCGTCTTGATCGAGGCACGGTGGGTCTGCAACGATGTGCCCTCGCAGCAGCACGGTGGGTCAGCAACGATGTGACATGCGACGGCTCCGGCACTGCCTTTCTGCGGTGTCGGAACGGTATTGTGTCTGTGATTAAGCTTAGGCTGTCTGGGGGGGGCAAAATAAATGAGCCTGCATCCTACGAAGGGATGCAAGGCGCAAGCTTCTGGATTCTGTTTGGTTAGTTCTTTAGTAGCCATTGTCGCCAGTTTCTATAGATTTATCTGCAAAAATAGCCAATTTCGTTGAGAACGCCAAATATTGCCCTCAATTTTTTGTGTCATTTCACAAAGTTTAGTGGAAGCAGCGCGTTGTTATCGTACACAGCGGCCTCACAGGGGGTCTGTCCTAGGGTGCGCTTTCATACCGCTTCTAACTTCAGGTCTTCCTGTTCCCAGCGTTCGATTTCCTCGTCCATTTCGCGCATCACCTCTTCATGAGGTGTCCCCAAGCCTGCGGCAATCTCTGCCTCGGCCTGGTCGATTCGTGCGTTCAGCTCCTCCAAGGTGAAGGGGCGCAGGGAGTATTCCACGTCGTCGGCAGCCGTCTGTCTGACTTGTTTCCTCACGCTGTCGATGATGATGCTCACCAACTCCAGCTTCTGGCTGTTGCTCAGATTCTTCGCTTCATTCCATGCCGTGGCAATGGAGTGCTCTGCTGTTGTCGTCTTTGCTTCCATAATCCTAACGTTTGATCAGTTTCCGGCTGCAAAGATAAGCAATTTCCGCGAGATTATCGCAGATTCCTCTCAGAAATTAAAGCACAAAAAGTGTCTGACACTTTGTGATTACGTCTTGGGAAAGCGCTATGCCCGACCATTAGGCTCAAGCAATATTCCCACGTTGGGACTGCCGCAGTCCCAACGTGGGAATATTGCGGTCCCAGCGTGGGACTGAAACGCAGGGTTAAAGAGATCAAGACAGATACTGATTGTTTTCAGAAAAGATCAAAGACTTCCCCATGATCGATTCAAAGGTGGCTCTCGTGGAGAGCCCTAAGAACGCACTGTTTGGAGCACTTGTGTTTCCTCAACAGGTATGGGTGGCGACAGGCAGTAAAAACATGCTGAAGCGCCAAGCCCTTATGCCCCTCCAAGGACGCGATGTCATCGTCATACCCGACTGCGATGCTGTCAGCGAATGGAATAACATCATCGCCAGCATGCACGACCTGGCAAACTTCACTGTCAGCGACTTTTGCCATCGCATGGCACCAGAGGGGCAGCCAAAGTTCGACATTGCCGACTATATCGTAGAGAAGCGTTTTCAGCCCGAGCCGTTCTGACTGTATGATGTGAGTTTTCATGTGAGTTTTTTCAAGCCGTCTGATAAGCGTATGTGCCTGTCAGACGGCTAATTACAAGTGCACCGTGAGTTTTTTGAACTTTTTTGCCGGAAACTATTATATTCTACTATTTTTTTATTTCTTTTTAGGGAGTAAAAAAGTAAAATACTAACATACACAAAGCTAACATCCTGACTATTAGCACCATAGCCCTCCACACAACAACATAAAAAACTCACCAGACTTTCTCAAAAAACTCACTTTGCTTAGTGTAACAAGGTAAGAGGCACGATGTCACTTCGACTTCGATGGAGATCATGGTGAGGAATAGCATGACGGAGACCCGTTCTTATTCTTTTCATATGCCCTCCTAAAGCCCGCTCTGGCCATCCGTACCAAGAGCGGAACAGGCCCCACCCTTTTAACCGACGAGCCGTAATGTCGTTGATGACGAGCCGTAATGTCGTTGATGATGAGCCGTAATGTCATTGATGACGAGCCGTAATGTCGTCGCGCTCACAAGGTGTCTGACACTTTGTGAGGCCCAATCTGATCGCCGGTCTCTTCACAGATCAGGTCGCCGTCCTTCCAAGGGGAACGATATACCTGTTGACTCCAAGTAGTTCCATTGTATAATTGGTATATGCACAATAGGGTTAGTGCATAAAGAAAGAGCAACCGTGATTGGCTGCTCATTTTTTTATATCTATACACTCTTGATATTTAGAGTCAACAGGTATATAGTTCCCATATTTTATGCCATCTCGTGGGCGTAGTTCTGGTAGTTGCCCAGGATCTGCTCGATATGTATGACTTCGGGGCAAGAGTCCCACGTAACACCACCGCCCATCAGGTACCAGTTGTTGCGCTCCTTCATGGGAACCTTCTTAATCGACGGGAAAGCGGAGATGGGCATTACTACAGAACGACCGTCCTGCAGGTCTACCTGAAACTTTCCACGCTTCGGGAAAGACAACCGCTTGATTTCCGGTTTCACATCCCAGTATCCTTCTTTCTTATACATTAGGCATTCTTTTGTCTTTTGAGGGCAAAGTTACGAATTATTTCTGATAAAACAAAGATTCTGCTGAAAAAGTTGTTAAGAAATACCTAACAACTGAATCTTTACGTATGTAACACGGTAAGAGACACAATGTGACCCGATTGGATCAAAAGTAGATAAGTTAAGATCACGGGGACGAGGTGATTGATCTTTTTCTCACAGGGGGGCTGTCCCCGTGTGAGACTCTGGTATCGACACTATACATTGCTGCTACGAATCTTTTTGAATTCTTCTTCGCCAAGTATGCTCCTAAACATCTCGTCTACGGAGTTGTAGTGCGTCACCCCGATGCCTTTTTGGGCATCCTCGATGACCTTCATTGTCTCGTCGTTGAGGTACTCGCCCGTCTCGGGGTCATAGAGGCGTGGCTTAGCCTTTTGTGTCTTGACCTTGGTAACGCCTTTCAGCATGCTGATGGCCTTCTTGATGTCCTTCAGCATCGACATGTCGCTGATGCTTACCAGCAACTGCCCCTCCTGTGGATACATTGTCGTTCTTGTTTCCATCGTCGTATCGTTTTTACGTTTGATCGTCACTGTCCCCATGATCGGAATTATTTCACTATCTCTTTTCCGGCCTCTTTCCAGCCGTTGATGCCTCCCTTCAGGTTGACGGCGTCATAGCCTGCCTCGCTCAATATGCGGGCTGCCGTGCTGCTGCGGAATCCGTTACGACAGTACAGGGCTATCGTCTTGCTCTTGTCAAACTGTTCCTCACACTTCTTCCGGAAGGTGTCCTGCCTCATGTCTATATGAATGGCACCCTTCAGATGGCCGGCATTGAACTCCTCTGTGGAGCACACATCGATGAGCACCACCCGATTCTTGTCGGCAATGATCTTCTCAAACTCATCGCAGTCTACCTGGCGCACAGCCTTCACCTCCTGTTGCTGCTCGCTCTTTGTCTCTGATTTGCATGAGGCCACGCCTACAGCTATGGCCATCAGCATGATGATATAAACGAAGTGTTTCATTATCGTAATAATTAGTTGACTATTATCTCTTTCTGATGCACAGCATGGTGAGGTCGTCGCTCGGGTCAGCTCCGTTCACGTGCGTCTCCACGTCCTGCTCCAGCGAGTCTATCAGCTGGTGACTTCCCAGCGTCAGGTGCTTGCGTATGAACTCCTGCAGGCGCTCGTCGCTGTACTGGTCGTGATTGGCATTCTCTGCCTCGTTCAAGCCGTCGGAATACACAAAGAGCTGCTTGCCGCTGATGTTACCAAGCGTCTGCTCCTCATATTCCAGCCCTTCCCACAGTCCGATGGGGGCATTGGGCTCCATGTCGATAAAGTTGCCGTCGAGCACGGGCGGATTGTGCCCTGCATTGCAGAATTCGAGCATTCCGCTCTTTATGCTGAGCAGCCCGATAAACATGGTGACGAACATCCCGTTGTCATTGTTCTGGGCAAGCTCATTGTTCATCGATGTGGCTATCTGAGCCGGCGTCAGGCGGTAGTTGCACAGTGTGCGGAAGAGTCGTGCTGACATCGACATGAAGAGTGCCGCCGGTACTCCCTTTCCGCTGACGTCGCCCACGCAGAAGTAGAGCTTGTTGTCGATGAGCACGAAGTCGTAGAGGTCGCCACCCACCTCCTTTGCCGGTCGCATGTGTGCATATATGTCGAGCGTCTGGCTGTTTGGGAAGTCGTGTGGCACCATTGACATCTGTATCTCCCTGGCGATGCGCAGCTCGCTCTCTATTCGCTCCTTGGCGGCTGTGGTCTCCTCGAGCTTGTCGTAGGCAGCCTTCAGCTGCTGCAGCTTTATGCGGCGCATGTTGGCATAGAAGACAGTGAAGAAGAAAGCCAGTACGACGAGCACAGCACTGGCGAGCCACTTTATGCGGTCGGTGCGCCTCTCGTTCTCGTGGGCCAGGATCTGCGAGCGGTATTCGCTCAGCTGCAGGTCCTTGTTGTTGGCCATGAGGCTGTCGCTCATGCGCAGTGCCTCCATCTCATGCCGCCGCATCTTCTCGTTCTCGAGCGACATGCTGAGTGCCTGCTCCTGCATCTTCCGGTGGCGGAGCTCGTCGGCCATATCCTCCATCCTCAGCTTCTCGTTGAGCAGGCGCAGGTTCTTTGCCTCGTTCTCGGCATGCACCTTGTCGAGCATCATGCCGAAGTCGAGTGAGGTAGTCCTGATCCTCTCGCTGTTCACCGAGTCGAAGAGATGCCAGTATCTGTTCATGAAGTGGTATGCCTGCTTGTAGTCCTCCATAGCATAGTACAGCTTTGAGTAGTACTGCATCTTCGTCGTCAGCTGTCTGTTGGGCACATGGTCGATTATCTGCTTTGCCTTGTCGAAGTCTCTGTGCAGTACGGCGTGGTCGAAGTCGATGATGTATCCGAAGTTGTCGTCATGACCGTATTCTGCCTTGAGCTTCTCCCGCTCTGCGTAAGCCTTGTCGCACTCTTCAGTAGTGGCTTTCCTCGATGCGAGGTTCATGCATCTGTACGACATGGCGGTCAGCCGGTGCTGCATTGTCGCCTTGGGGTCGGCAAGCACTTTGCTGACGTACTCTTCCACCTTGTCGTATTTGTTCTGCGCCCGCTTGATCTTGCAGATGGCCAGGTAGGTCGGTGAGGCGCTCTCCTCGGGGTAATGCTTCTTCAGCAGTTCGATGGCATCCTTGTAGCGGTTGAGACCGTCGTCGAGCTGTGCCATACCGGTGTAGATGGTTCCCATGACGAAGTCGGCAGTGTAGAGACCATAGTAGCTATTCTCCTGCTCTGCCTCTTTGTAGATGGCTTTTGCCAAGTCGATACCCTTGCCCCGGCTGATGTAGGTCGAGGTGTAGATGGCTTGGTTGCCATAGGCCTTATAGTAGTCTTTCTCGTTGCGCATGGCCTTGGCCAGTTTCTTCAGCGATTCGGTAGCTGCGAAGAACTCTTTGTCGTTGCGCTTGCTATAGTGATAGTACATATCCTTCCTCAGCTTCACCAGCGATGCAGTATCAGCCTTTGCCTGCGCCATACAGCTCAGGCTTGCCCACAGAAGCAGCAGGACAGACGTGATGATGCGTTTATAGAATATGTTTCTTGACATTACTAAATATTCATATTTCTCCAAGCCGCAAAGATACTCATAAAAATTGTAAAATACGAAGTTTTTGCAGAAAAATATTAGGTTTTTGCTTTTTTTTATCTTTAACAGTTGTTAAAGCAGGCAACTTTCCTGTCTTGCTCTCTTTTTCCCTCAAAAAAACTTTGCCATATCATTTTTTCTTTATACTTTTGCAGATGAAAACAAAAATCAAAGTAATGAGACATCTTCGCGTTATCATTTTTATTACAGCCATAGTGTCATTTACCGCTTCGTCAGAGGCCCAGAAGCTAACCAAGGCAGAGCGCAGGGCAAAGCTCGACAGCATGCTCGCTGCCCGCTACTACCGCACACCTTACGACACCAACTACGTGATAAGGCCTGAAGGCAAACTTACGCTGAAGGCGAGGGTGAACCAGTCGGGCAACTCCTACTACGCCGAGGGCGACCTCTACGGCACCAAGGCCGAGGCCGACCTGAGCACCGACAACAAGACCACGCTGAGCCTCTCCGTGTCGTATCGCGGCCTGTCACTGGGCGTGGCTATCAACCCGGAGAAGCTGAGCGGAGCATACAAGGACTATGAGCTGAACGTGAACTACTTCAGCAGCCGCCTGAGCCTCGACCTGAGCTACCAGCGGTCGGAGTCGCTCTCGGGCGACATCACCGTAGGCGACCAGACGGCGCACATGGAGGCAGGACTGATAAGGATGAGCGTCGTCAACGCTACCGCCTACTACATCTTCAACCACCGCAGATTCTCATACCCCGCAGCCTTCACGCAGAGCTACATACAGCGCCGCTCGGCAGGATCATGGCTCGCCGGCATCAGCTATCAGGGCGGAAGCCTTAAGACCACCGACGAGATGCTGAGGAAGTATTCCGACGTGGCTGACACAAGGGTCTACGTTGGCCACGTGGGAATAGGAGGAGGATACGGCTACAACCTGGTGCTTGGAAAGAAATGGCTCTTCCACCTGTCGGCACTGCCATCATTCGTGGTCTACAACCGCAACAACATGGAGGTAAACGGGGTGAGGCAGGATGCAGCCCACGTGCGCTTCAACATGCTCTTCAACGAGAGAGCCGCCATCGTGCACAACTTCTCATCGACATATTTTGCCGGTGCAACACTCGTGATGAACAACTCGCTCTTCAAGGATGACGAGGTGACTACCAACCAGAACAAGTGGAGAGTAAGAGCATTTTTCGGGATAAGGCTCTGAAAAGCGTCTATATTCCATCCACTTTTATAGCCATTATGCAAAAGACCCAAACAACTTAATAATCAGGCAATTACAAAAGTAGAAGGCAGTCGTGCATTCCACTTATTGGTCTTTCTCGTTTGGAGCGTCTTAAAGAAATCTGTAATTTTGCAGTCAGAAACTTAGCTTCACAAGAAATATGAATAAACTGACAATCGCACTCCTGTCGCTAATGTTTGCGACGAGCATGCAAGGACAAGGGCAGAAGCCCGTTTACCTTGATGAATCAAAACCTGTTGAGCAGCGTATCGACGATGCCCTCAGCCGTATGACCCTCGACGAGAAGATTGCCGTAATCCACGCGCAGTCAAAGTTCTCCAGCCCAGGCGTAAAGCGACTCGGATTCCCCGACCTCTGGACTGACGACGGTCCTCACGGAGTGCGCCCCGACGTGCTCTGGGACGAGTGGGAGCAGGCCGGACAGACCAACGACTCATGCGTGGCCTTCCCAGCGCTGACATGTCTTGCTGCCACATGGAATCCCGACCTGGCACGTCTGTATGGCGAGAGTCTTGGCGAAGAGGCACTGTATCGCAACAAGAACGTGATGCTCGGTCCTGGCGTGAACATCTACCGCACTCCGCTGGGAGGACGCAACTTCGAGTATATGGGCGAAGACCCGCTGCTCGCCTCGCGGATGGTGGTGCCTTACGTGCAGGGACTCCAGTCGAAGGGCGTTGCGGCATGCGTGAAGCACTATGCGCTGAACAACGACGAGGAGAATCGCCATCAGGTGAATGTGGTCGTCTCCGACCGCGCCCTGCACGAGATATACCTGCCAGCCTTCAAGGCTGCCGTCCAGGAAGGCGGCGCCTGGTCGATCATGGGAGCATACAACCTCTATAAGGATCAGCACAACTGCCATAATGAGATCATGCTCAACAAGATACTCAAGCGCGACTGGGGCTTCGACGGCGTAGTAATCTCCGACTGGGGAGGATGCCATAATACTGACGAAGCCATACGCAACGGTCTCGACCTGGAGTTCGGTTCGTGGACCGACGGACTGACAATGGGCAAGACCAACGCCTATAACCTCTACTATATGGCAGACGCCTATAAGAAAGCCATCCGTGAGGGACGCTATACGACCAAGGAGCTTGACGACAAGGTGCGCCGCGTGCTGCGACTCTTCTATCGCACGACGATGAGGCGCGACAAGCCCGTAGGATTCCTCTGCTCTGAGAGCCACTACGACGCTGCCTTGAAGATAGCACAGGAGGGTATAGTGCTCCTGAAGAATGACGCACTCCTTCCAATCGACATCACAAAGACCAGTAAGATACTCGTGGTAGGCGAGAATGCCATCAAGATGATGACCGTCGGTGGCGGCTCTTCGTCACTGAAAGTACAGAGGGAGATACTGCCTCTCGACGGCATCCGCTCTCACCTGCCCTCAAACGTCCTGTTGGACTACGCCCGCGGATATGTGGGAGATACCATACAGAGCTACGACGGGGTGACCGTAGGCCGCTCTCTCTACGAGGCACGCAGTCAGGCGGAGCTTACTGCCGAGGCTGTCGGCAAGGCCCGTGAGGCTGATGTGGTGATCTTCATCGGAGGCCTCAACAAGAGCAGCCATCAGGACTGTGAGAGTCACGACCGCAAGAGCTACGACCTGCCATACGCACAGAACGAGGTGATCGAGGCGATACTGAAGGTCAATCCCCGCCTGGTATATGTGAATATCTCCGGCAACGGAGCCGCACTCCCCTGGCTCGCAAAGGTTCCCGCAGTAGTACAGGCATGGTTCATCGGCTCTCAGGCAGGCGAAGCCATCGCATCGGTGCTCTTCGGTGACGTCAACCCCTCGGGCAAGCTGCCGTTCACCTGGTATGCATCCCTCGACCAGTGCGGCGCTCATGCCACAGGCTCATACCCCGGCACCTGGCGCGACGACAAGAAGATCATCGACGAGGAATACAGGGAGGGGCTCTTTGTGGGCTATCGCTGGACTGACCGCCTGAAGAAGCAGAAGCCTCTCTTCCCGTTCGGGTTCGGACTGAGCTATACTACATTCAAGATAGGCAAGGCCGTAGCCGACAAGAGATCGATGACAGTCGACGACAAGATAACGTTCACCGTAGCTGTCACCAACACCGGCTCAAGGGCTGGAGCAGAGACAGTACAGCTGTATATCCACGACAAGAAATCAAGTGTCGAGCGCCCTTACAAGGAGCTGAAGGCATTCCGCAAGGTATTCCTGCAGCCGGGCGAGACGCAAGAGATAAGCCTCACTATCGACAAGCAGGCTCTCAGCTTCTACGATGACCAGACGGGCAGGTGGACTGCCGAGCCGGGCGACTTTGAGGCACTGATAGGTAATTCTGCACAAAATTTAATTAGTAGTTGTTCTTTTACATTAAGGTAGTAACACTTAGGTGCTATGAAAAGAAGGAGGCTCATGCGTGATGCATCAGCCTCCTTGATTTCTTTTCGTTTTCACTTCACGCAGAACACCACTTTCCTGCGGTTGTCCCTCGGCCTTACGGCGAAGTGTAGCCATACCGTCGAGCCTCGCACCTCGATAATCAGCTCGTCGAAGTCAGTGCGGGCATTGTCGGCGATGTCGAGCAGTATTACCGCGTAGCGCAGCGCCTGCTCCTTGCCCAGGCAGCGGATGTCGGCAGCACAGCCTACGAGGTGATTGGAGGTGGCAGAGCCGCCAGCCCGCTTGTTCACCTCCCACGAGCGATAGCCTGAGTTGATCACTATCGGGTCGTTGCCCTCGCCGTAGCGCTTGTTCCACTCGTCGCGCAGCATCTCCAGCCACTGGCAGAGGCGCTTGAGGTTCTCGAGAGCTGTCGGTGTAGGGATATTCCCGTCGGCAGTCTTGTGAGTTGTCTTTGTCATCTCTCCGAGAGTGAAGTGATCGGAGAGCTTCATTTGCTTGTTCATTTCTACTGTACTCATTTCTTATATGTTTTATTTAGATATGCCTGTGCTTTTTCAAAACTGAGTTCTGAGTTCTGAGTCACGTAATTACGATATACCCAGTTTCTAATCATCTTTTTAGTCTGGTCAGTACGCATTCCCTGCAGTTGTCTTACCCTCTTTGCATCCTCCAGAGTGAACTTTGTAGGCAGCAGGTCGAGCAGGTTCTGCGGACCTCTCTTCGATACCTGCACTTCTCCGTCGGCCTCTCTTATCTGGTCGCCCCACAGCTTCATCTTGAGGTAGAGGTCGTAGAGCATCGACCATCTGCAGAAGTCATCGATGGCCTTCTACCACTTCATCCCGTTGGCGGCAAAGAGCAGACAGGCCTTTCGGAATGCCTGCACCAGTGCTCGGTGGGTGAGGTTGTCGAACACCTCGTCCTGCGAGAGCCTTGCAAACTCGGCACACTCTGCCTTCAGCCTCTTCACCATCTTCTTGGCCTGCAGGCAGTCTATCGTGCCCGTAGCGGCCTTCAGGTTGTCGATGTAGGGTTTCAGCTCTTTGTCGTAGTCGCTGTCGTACTCACCGTATACGGGTATGTCCTCACCTATCTCGCCGTCGGGGATGGTGGCCAGACAGAGCCGCGAGATTGGTCCGTCGCTGACCACGTAGCGGAAGTATTTGAGGGCCTTGGCGGTGGTGGTGTTGGCGTTCCAGTTGAGGTGCAGTGCTCCCGATGCCATCACGCTCTGGGTGCTTGCCCTGTCGGCACCGAACTCATTGCCCTCATCGTCGCAGAGCTTCATGTTGGTAAACTGGTTGCTGCGTCCTGAGCATCCCTCCACCTTGTCCCACTGCTCCAGCTCGTTCATCTTCACGTAGAGCGGTGCTCGCTTTGCCTCGTCCATGCGCTGCACGAGTGCTGCGTATGTGATGTTGGCCTTTATTATCTGTATCACGAGGTCGTCGGGTCGCTGTGGCTTCTGCTTGTTGTTGGCCTTGTTGTTGTACTCCTCATTGTAGTCCTTCAGCCGCTTGCGGTTCACCTCGTCGCGCTGCTTCATGTCGCTGAGTATGTGGGTCAGCGGCTCCTTGGTGCACGAGTCCTTGCCCTGTCCGGTGCCTGCTATTATCAGGCAGTTGATGCGCAGCTCCCTCACCTGATTGTCCACATACACGAAGCTCAGGTCCTTGGGGTATGTAGCCAGCGGTGGAAACATCGCCTGCGCCACCGTAGCCTTGAATTTCTTCGGTGTGCGGCTCGTCACCAGCTTCACCAGCCTGGGCAGCGTCTCAGGTATCTCGGGCGGAGTCTTGGCGGCGAATATCCTCGAGAGCTC
>DGTJ01000023.1 GCA_002393725.1 Prevotella sp. UBA4339
AGAACGACTGCAACAGAGTGGTGAGGCCAGTGAACAACTCATTGCAGAACGGAACCGGCAGATAGAGAGCAGCCGAGAGCGTATCTCCAACAAACTGCTTATCGGCACAAGGGCTTTTGTGAAACTACAAAAAAAGGAATGCATTAGCAATATGTCAGCAGATGAGCGTCATTGCCTATTAGACTATTTTGCCCAGTTGCGCCCCAAACGCTGGCAAGTGTGGGAACGCACCTACACCTCGCTGACACCAGCGCAATACGTCTTCCTCATACTTCAGGATGATCTGCACTACGATGATGACACCATTGCCCAAATGCTCGACGTCAAGCCAGCCTCCTTACGCACCCTCCGCTCAAGGATCAAAGGAAGGGAAAGGTAGTTCTTGCTATGGCAAGCGGCAAAGCCGAGCGACAGAAAGTTTATTCTGACTGTCGAATGAAACGTGTTTTCCGTTCCTCAATGACACGCTTGTATGTACGTTTCATCTTGTCATTCAAGAAGGAGTGGTCGATGAGTGCGTATGTCTTTTGGCGTAGTCGCAGGGCGGCGTAGTCGCAGGTACTTGGGTATGACGGCTGCTATACCCCAGGTGTCCCCACGGCTATGGCAGACTTTCCTGAGTCCAGATAGTCCTCAAGATATTGCTTCTCCTTTTCCCTCCCAATCATTGTTGTCTCCATATTTCCTTGTTTGCATTACGGTCCAAAACTGCTGTAAAGATAATAAAAACAATCCGTTTGAGCAAGTTTCAATCGTGAAATCTGCTGAAATGTGTCTATTTTGTCTGCGTTTGAGCAGATTTGAAGTCAACATCGGCCGTGATTTTTCGGAATGGCGGCTGTGATGCTGCTGGCCACCTGCTGGATGTTTGCAGCAGCAAGGTGGTTCCACACCTAGCCTGCGCCCAGAGAGCGCAGGCTCAGAGTCCGTTGGTGTCAGCAGACATGATTATATAATAAGGAATTAAAAATATATGTACCAAGTAATTAAAGTACAAACGACGATGATACGGAATCAGCACTTACTTTCCGCTCAGTTCTGTCAGGAACTCTGCTGCTGTCAGAAGAGGCAAGTTGCAAAACTCTGCAAAGTCTCTTCCGTTATTCGTCACGATGACATCACAACCTGCCGCCTTTGCACACTGGTATTGCAGCATGTCCTCAAAATCGCGAACTCGTTGTCCCATGGCAGCCACCAATTGAGCATCATCGGTGGGCAACACGGCAATGTATTCATGAAGATTATGGAACAAACCATAGACATCTGTTTTCCCCTTCAGAATATACGCCATATTAGCGAATGTAAGATACGAGGCAGAAAGGCTCACTGTTCCATTTTTCCCATGCTGCAAAAGTTGCTCAGCATCGTCACCATGTTCACGACCCAGTACATAATCCACCAGGATGTTCGTGTCAAGGAATACGCGTTTCATCGGCTTAACAGAGCTTTAAGACGTGGGTCACTTTCAATCTCATCCTCTGTGAACGATGCGCAGCCACTCCATTTTCGGATATCTGATGATACAGGAATCGTCTTATACGGCTTCTTTGTACTTGCCACGACTTTTGTCTTTTTGGCAGGTGTCAGCGTCTTCACGAAAGTTAGCACTTTTTTCAGCATACCCTCATCTTCAGCAATGATGCTCAGTTCGCGAAGCAGTTCCGCATTCAATTGTAGTGTCGTCATAATCCTAACATGTTTGTTTCTTGGGTGCAAAGATAAACAAATTATTCGAATAAACAATATTTTTATTAAATAAAAACATTAATGCTTATGAAACGAAGTAAACTTTCAGTCTCGAAAGTGGATGAAGGCTTTTACGTGCCGTCGGTGCGGTTTGCGCTGGTGATGCAGCTGGCTCATATCCAGCGGCATTTTCTGGCTGGTGGTATTCAGTGAATCAGGTTCTATTTACGGCCATTCTGCGTTAATTCTCTGAAATTGTTCTTTAAAGTCAGTCTTTTTTCGTAACTTTGCACAATTATTGTTTTGATATATATAAATATATGAATTACCTGGAAGAGAAAATCAAGCGCGAAGGCATCGTCTATCCTGGCAATATCCTGAAGATAGACCAGTTTCTGAATCATCAGATTGATATCGAACTCATGCGGCAGATGGCATGGGACCTGAAATACCGTTTTGAAGGACTTGAGGTGACTAAGGTCCTCACCATCGAGGCCAGCGGTATCGCTATCGCTACGATGATGGGGCATCTATATGATGTGCCAGTGGTGTTTGCCAGGAAGACCGTGACCGTCTTAACCCCTGACGACAAATACATATCTGAGGCCTTTTCGTATACCCACAAGCAAAAGAACAAGGTGTTCGTGTCGCGTGAATATCTGTCGGCAACGGATAAAGTACTTATAGTAGATGACTTCCTGGCCGAAGGTGAAGCCACTCACGCACTGATAGACATCGTGAAGCAGGCTGGTGCAGAAGTCGTAGGAATCGGTGTAGCCGTAGAGAAAGGCTATCAGAAGGGAGGGCATATCCTGCGTGAGGAAGGCTATAAAGTGGAAGCGATGGCAGTGATAGAGGCGATGGACTATGACTCGCAGACCATCAGCTTCCGTGAAGAAGAAATACCTGCCGACAGACCTACCACTATTACGGAACAGGACAAGGAGTTTATGCGCGAGGCCATCCGTCTGGCCGATGAGAGCGTGAAGAACGGCGGAGGACCCTTCGGGGCAGTCATCGTAAAGGACGGCGAAATAATAGCCGGCAGGTCAAACTCTGTAACCATCGACAACGACCCCACCGCCCATGCTGAAGTGAACACCATCCGTGAGGCCTGCCGACGCCTCGGCACCTTCGATCTCTCAGGATGCACCATCTACACTTCCTGCGAGCCGTGCCCGATGTGTCTCGGCTCTATCTACTGGGCCCGCATCAGTCGTATCTTCTATGGCAATACCCGCAAGGATGCCCGCGAGATCAATTTTGCCGATGACTTTATCTACGAGGAGCTGGAGCGTCCGCTCTATGCCCGCACCGTTCCCATCCTGCCACTTCTGCGCGACGAAGCCCTGAGCTCATTCCGCCTCTGGCAGAAAAAGACCGACAAGACGGAATACTAACTCCACTACCACATCATCATACGGAGAGTCTGCTGAGCGTTCTCACGCTTATATTTTATATTGTTATTATACTCACGGTTTTGAGTGGCATCGAGGAATTTCTGCAGATGCTCCTGTGCCTTGTCGCGCTGTTTCAACTTAAGGTAGCACTGTCCCATGTCGTAGTCCAAGAGCGGCAGCTCGTCATCGTTGGCATATTTCACGCACTCCAGTAATTCTTCCAAACGGAAATCGGCCTCGTTCTTATGATTAAAGGCTTCTGACAGTTCACGGTGCAGGCGATAGAGTGTCCTGCGGTCAGGCATCATGAGCTTCTTGGCCTCGTCGAGATAACTAAGCGCTTCTCCACCTAAGCCGATCCTATTGCACACGATACCAAGTATGAATAGGCAGTATGGGTGATGATCGTTTTTCTGGTAGGCATGGTAGAGATAGTCATAGGCCGAGCTGTCATCACCCATCCGTTGGTAGGTCAGGCCTGTGGTGTATAGGGTACTGAAACAGGTGTCGCCCATCTCCACCAGGCGTTTCAGTTCCGGCAGGGCACGGTCATAGTTGCCTATGTGATAATAAGCCTCAGCAAGTTGACGGTTCACGAGGATATGGGTGGAGTCGCGCTTCTTGTATTGTTCGCAGATCTCAATGACGCGAGTGGGATTGGGCATGCTGCCCAACTCTGAATGTATACCTCTGTTCAGACGACTGGTATAGTCGAGCAGAATGGGGATGCAGTAAGGGTCTTGCCTCAGTATCTTGTCACCCCAGTATATGAGGGAGTCTTCTTGTCCGAGGTTACTTAGTGCATCGTAGTGGAGTCGCATATCGTCGAGTGTGAGGGAGTCGTCGGGTATCAGGCGGATTGCATCTAGACTGCGCCCATAATAGCCGCGCTCTGCCCATTTGAGAGATTCACTGCGCAGGCTGTCCGCAGTCATTCCAAATCTTCCCGTATCCTTTGCTAACAGAGGGTCGCAAGTGATCGGCTTGCCGCTTGCTACCAAAGGGACGCAAGTAATCGGCTTGCCGCTTGCTACCGAAGGGACGCAAGTAATCGGCTTGCCGCTTGCTACCAGAGGGTCGCAAGAACACTGAATAATGAATAGTGCGAGGATGATTATTCTCATGGCTGTTTCTCCTTTTCTATTAATAGTTTCAGTTTGTCGATGGCTAATGGGATGCTGATGTTCTTGGCTATGATACGGCCTGAGCGATCCACGAGGTAGTTGTGCGGTATCGTCTTTATGCCCAGTTTCTTGACCCCAGGCCACATCTCGCCCGTCTTGTCATCGTAGCCTCGAAGGTGATTCAGGATGAAGGGCTTATCCGTCTGCTCCTTGGTCTTGCTGCGGAAGTCATACTTCTTCGTCGCCTGCCACCACTCCCTCGAAGTCTTGTCAAGCGAGACGAGCACCACATCCAAATCTTCACTGAACATCTGCGCCATCAACTTGATGTTCGGTATCTCTATCAGGCAAGGCTCACACCATGAGGCCCAGAAATCCACCAGCAAGTACTTGCCACGATATTTGTTCAGATTATTATAAGCGACATAGATATTCATGTAGTCACCCACTTTCAGCGGACAGAGTGCACTGTCTTGCGACTGAACAATAAACCTCCGGCTCAGTTCGCGCAGCTTCATGGCGTAGAAGTCGAAACTCCAGGCCGAGGTGTAGTTGTCGCCCAGGGTACTGTCGTTGGCGAGGGCTATCAATGGCGGGTAGTCTGGGAACTTCTTCATCAGATGGTTCATCATCCTGTCGGCATCGTCCATCGTAAGAGGACTTTCGGAGTAATAGCTTTTGTTCCTGGCTGCACTCAGTACGTGTGATGCCTGCTCTACGACGCTATAGGGGCTATTACCTGTCATTGTGTAGTTATAGCGCTCCATCCAGCCAGCCGCCTCTGTGGCATTCCACTCCTTCTTCAGAGAGTCACGCCGTGCGTCGGAGAGGTCGTACATATTCATCTCTGACCGGATTTTTATCCGCTTGGTCCTGAGACTGTCGCTCATGTCCTGACTGCGGATATATTCCAGCGTCGAAGGCGAGCCCTCTACCTTATCTATATATCTGAAGCGGAATCCGTCATCCTCGTCGCCGACATGGATGCTGAGCGAGTCACCGTTTTTCACTACAATGGGCACCGTGCCTGGTCCTCGGCGGGCAAACATCAGGTTGACATTATACTCGTAGGGCACAGAGCCGTGCATCGTACCTTTGCGATGTACAGAGTCGATGGCGAGTGAATCGTGCAGCTGGAATTCCTTCTCCATATACGACACAAGATACACTTTCTGCGGTATACTGGCTATGGCAGAATCAACCGATATTGTAACTGCGAAAGGCAACGGGTAGGCGACTGCAGGTCGGGAATGACGCCCGTCCTGAGCCTGAATCGCAACAGAACTGACAGCCATCAGCAGAATAACAAGACACTTCCTCATACTTATCTGGATTTTAAGATACTATTACTACTCGGAACTTTCACTTCCGCCATTACTGCCTCCGCCTTTCACGTCATCATTGCTGATGCTACGCTCGGCTTTTCTGACACTGGCCTTCAGTTCACCTATGCGGTAACTGATATTCAGTGAGAACCACTGCTGTACATATCTGGAATTGCTCTCCTGGCGGAAGTAGGCATCCTCTATCACCGAATGGCTGCTGCGGTATTTCTTCAGGAAGTTAGATGCCGAAAGGGATATGTCCAGACGTTTCTTCAGCAGCTGCTTGTTGACACTTAGCGAATAGCTGGCATAGCTGCTGCCCTTTCCCTGAAGCGTTACGCGAGGTGTCATGCCATAGAATCCGAGAGTGATACGCCAGTCTTTCGGCAGAGTCTGCTGGGCACCTCCGTATGCAAAGAGATTCCACCCGTCGTTACGCATGTCAGCTCCGTTGTCCATTTTCTGATATGCCAGTCGCATATTAGTGTAGAGGCGTGTCTTGTTTGTGACGTTCCATGTGACGTATGAACTCAGGTTCAGACTCTGCTCCTTTCCGATGTTCTCGTATGTCCGGTATAGCACGTCCTTGCCTGTCGGATTCTGCAGACCTTTGATGCCGGTGTCCTTCATCAGCCTGCTGACACTCTCTATGGAATTGTTTGTAAAAGCATAGCGAAGGGCGAAGTTAAGGTTGAGTTTTGGAGTAAAGTTACTATAGCTGATGTTGAACGAGTGGGCTTTCTCACTCTCCAAGTCTGGATTACCTTGAGTGATGCTCGTTGGTACGGCATCATTAAGATAAGGGTTGAGATACCATATACCTGGACGATAGATGCGCATGTCGTAGCCCAGCCGCAGATTGGACATCTGAGTCAGCTTGTAACCGATACTTGCCGATGGCACCAGGTCATTGAAATGCTTTGTGAAGTCATCGCCACGACCCAGACGATACTCTACATCCTGTAAGGTATGCTCATAGCGCAATCCCAACCGTCCAGACAGTTTCTTCAGCGACAGGCCGTAGCCCAGATATGCTGCCATGATGCCGTTATGGTGATTGTAGTGCGAGGAGTGGTCACGGTCGTAGTCATAGGAGTCACTCCCAAAGCCTGCCTGCTCATAACGGTCATTTTCCGACTTATTGTCACGGAGGATATACTTCATGCCTGTCTCCAGCTTATGGTGCTTGCTAAAGGGAGTAGTGTAGTCCAACTGGAAGGTGTGCTCAGTAGTCCGCTCTGACCCGTCGTTGTGCTGATTCTTCATTCGATGCAGGAAGTCGAGCCAGTCATCTACGGCTTCAGCATCCTCATAGCTGGTATACGACTCTGATGTCTCTGGATTGGTGTCAATCTTGTAGGACAGCGTCAGCAGCCGGTCTTTAACATTGGCGAACGAACGCTGATAGTCCACTCCTCCATCGATGGAGTACCATGAGCCATTCGAATGCGACAGGGTGTTGTAGCGGTAGAGTTGTGACAGTGTGAGCGGCGAAGTGGCTATTGTCATATTATTGCCATTACTCTTGTCGCCTCCACCCCAGAGTCCGAAGTTTCCTGTTATAAGCCGCAGGGTGTCCAGTTCGTAGCTTGCCTCGAAAGAACCATATTGGAAGGTGCCATGCCCCTTTGAACTGCCATTATAGTTCAGGTCGGATGATGATTCGGAGATATTACCGACGGTCTTTCTACTACCATCGGAGTAGGAACGTGGATTGTCGTTGTAGTTAAGGTTATAGTTTCCGCTGACTGTCAGTCTGCCTGCCTTTACCGTAGCGTATGCGCCTCCGCTTGCACCATGGTTGTTTACGCCTGCACGGAAGGTGGCAGTATAGCCTTCAAGACCAGAACCCTGTGTGATGATATTCAGGATGCCCCCAACCCCTTCCGCATCGTATTTCGGTCCGGGATTAGTGATGACCTCTATCTTCTTGATGCTGTTGGCAGGCATGCTCTTGAGCACCTCCTTGGGATTGTTGGTCATCAGGGTGTTGGGCTTGTTGTTCACGTAGACCTTAAACGTGCTGGAGCCATTCACCTGGATGTTATCCTCACCGTCGACAGTCACCATCGGCACCTTGCGGAGCATCTCTATCACAGAGTTCGACTTCGAGTCGGGGTCGTTCTCTATATCGTAGGTTATCTTGTCGATATCAGATTTTACGAGCGACTTCTGCTTGACGACCTGCACCTCCTGCAGTTCCATCGACTTATAGATACTGTCAGCCCTCAGAGAGTCTTCCCTAGTCTGGGCAATTGAAGAACTCACCGACAGACACAGGGCAATTACCACGAACACTATTCTTTTCATAAAAAATACCTTGTTTACATCTAAATAGACACAAAAGTGTTATGATTGTGACAAGCCATCTCACCCATTTATATTTCTTTAACGAGATTTATGCTTAATCTTACGCATTTTCTCGAATGCCTTCAGCACATCTTCTGCATTCTGAATCATCTGCGTGAGTTTCTCTGTAGGTTTCTCCTCCTTGCGGGCGAGGTCGAGGAACTGGCGATAATAGGCTTCAGCCTGATCTTTATCACTCAGCAGATACATGTAGGCATTGGCTATATTATAATATGTCGCTACGGAGCCGGGGTTGAATGCCAGATGCTGCTTCCAGGCCTCAACAGCCTCATTATAGTCCGCTGTCAGATAATAGCCTTCACCCTGCGAGAGAGTTATTGCTTTCATAACTGTTGTGTCGGGCTTCATCAGTTCGAGGGCAAGGTTCAGATATCCAAGTCCCTCCTCGTAGCGCTTCGTATCGACACATACCACACCGAGGCGATAGGCACAGCCCTGATGCTTCATCTGCGAGAGATACATGGCGGGCAGCAGGCACTGATACGCTCGCTCTAAGCTGTCAATGCGCCCGTAGCTCATGCCTAAGGAGTAGAGAGTATTGAATGTGGAGTCGCCTTGTGCCAGCAGCTGTTCATACTGCGTGGCAGCCTTGTCAAACTGACGGTCCATGAAATAGGCATCTGCCAGAGCTCGGTTCACGAGTATGTTCGTCGAGTCGGCACTATAGTATCTTCGGGCTGTCTCTATACCCTTCCAAGCCTGATCCTGCCTGGTATAGCCGAGGGTGAGTCCTGCCACCATCTCACCGTCCATCGGATAGTGGCTGACGAGGCGGCCTGCCCAGTAGACGTACGAGTCGGTGTCGCCCTGCTTCTGATAGCTGTAGGCAAGCTGTCGGAAGGCCTCATGCGAGAGCGAGTCCTCGGGTATGGTCTTCAGAAGCTCTGAGGCATCGCGGTAGCAGGCACGCTTATAGTAGCAGTCTGCCAGCTTCGCCTGAATGGAGCAGGAGACGACAGCACTCTGCTCCGCCGATTTCCGCAGTCGCTCGATAATCTCCATCTGCTTCTCCTCAGGCAGTCTTTCGAGCTTGTCGAGAGGAAGGTCGAGGCTCTGGACTGCCTTAGTGCTGCTGATGGCCTTGGCGATAGCGTATGCCTGCCGGTAGTACCTCAGCGCCTCAAGGGTGTTATACTGCTTCATGCAACTGTCACCCAGGCTTGTCAGCATCTGCAGCGAGTCCTGTCTGAGGTCCTGCGCCTTTACAGTCATCGCAGTCATGATTGCGATGGCACAAAGAATCCAGAACCTGATATGGCATCTCTTATTTCTCATCGCTTGCCTCCTTGATCTTGGACAACAGCTGGGCACGCTTTGTCTTGTTGGTTCCATTCACGGAATAGCGCACAATGCCATGCTTATCGACAACGATGGTCAGAGGGAATCCATTATGGCCGATCCAAGCCAGCATATCGCGAGCCTCTACGAGATGGGTCCATGTGAAGTGATGCTTGTCGGTAATCCTCTTTGCTGTCTCGGCATCATGGAATGTGGCAGAGAAGAACATCACGTCAGGCAACTGCTCCTTCCACGTAGAGAGTTCTGGCATCTCCGCCCTGCAAGGCCCGCAGCCGGAGTACCAGAGATTGAGCACCATCACCTTGCCCTTCACGTCGGCATTGGTCCAGGTGCGGCCGTCCATATCCTTCTCTGTGAATGCAGGGAACGGCTCACCCACCTTTGGCGAATATGAAGTGCCGTCGGGCTTTATGTTTGCCGTCGTCACTTCCTGCATCGTCCGCATCAGGTTGTCGCTTTTCAGAAACTGCTCCGCATTCCGCACCTGCTCCTTAGGAATGGCTTGCTTTATAGCCGACTCTGGCAACTCTGCACCATACTTGATGGAAAGCATTTTGTTTCCCGCGCTGTCTCTCACCGAGTAATAGGCCTCCTGCGCTTTGGGCAGATCCGGCATTTCACGAAAGAAATAGCCATTAATGAGAAGCTTTGGTACGATCGTATCGCTTCTTTGATACAAAGCCTCGCCGCTGACGGAGAGAGACGTCAGCAGGGCGAGGACAAACATTGCAATGATTCTTTTCATTTACGATAGAGATTATTTCTTGGTTGTGATAATTACGACACCATTCTTGCCCTTCGCGCCGTATTTCTCGATAGACCACTTGTTCTTCAGCACTTCTATATGGTCTATCGATTTAGGATCGAGAGTCTTTATCTTCTCTGGTTCCATCGTCACGCCGTCAACAATATAAAGAGGCTGGTTTTCAGAAGAAGTCTGTTTTCCAAAGCCAACAACAACCATCTCGTTCAGCATGTTAGCTTCTTCACGCTTACCAGCTTCCTTTGTGTCTGCACCACCTTGGAGACGGAATGTAATAGGCACAGTATACTTCACACGGACAGGCTTCCCGTTCTGGGTTCCAGGCTCCCAGTCAGGCATGCTGTTAACAACACGAAGAGCCTCGGCATCAAGTGACGGATATACCGACTTGACTATTCTGGCATTTGAGATACTACCATCCTTCTCAACTACGAAAGTGGCGATTACTCTGCCCTGAATGCCAGCCTCCTCAGCATCCAACGGATAGCGAACACTCCTGACCAAGTACTCCATAAGGGCTGTCTGCCCACCTGGGAACTTAGGCATATTTTCTACCACATCAAATGCCCTGTCGGGATCTACCGTCTCCTTGTTCAAGTCGATAATATATTCATGGTCTTGCGAATATGCCTTACTGACACCTATTGTAAAGGTATCATAGCCTACGTACATTACTTCTATACGGTCGCCTGCTGCCACTTCCATACGGAAATTGCCTTCCCTGTCGGTGATTGTCCCATAATTCGAGCCTACCACCTTTACAACAGCCCCTACGATAGGTGTATGATCTGCAATATCTCCATTGAGCACTTTTCCCTTGATGAAGAACTTCTCTACATCCGAAGCCTGGCTCGCCTCTTTCTCCCCTTCGTCGGTAGCCACCACCTGGAGATTAATTCCCGAGGCGGTCTTTATATTGGCATTAGCCTTGCCTTTCTTTACAGGCACCTGCTTCTGGGGCTCGTCGTATACATAGTCGGTAACAGTTCTTGCATTAAGTGCGAGTGCCGTACCTACGATAGGCAGCAGCGCAAGGAGCTTAAGCAGATGGCTGCTCTTTGAGTTTCTGTTTGTCATCATTGTTATTCGGTTTTTGAGGGTACTGTGACTGATACCGTTAGCAAGGGAGTACCCGCCTATGCTCGCGGCTTTGGTAATCAATAGGTATTGGTATTGACGTGCACTGATTCCCAAAGAGAGTACTTCACCGTCGGCCTCGTATTCATGGATGGCACGCAAGTCGCTGCGGAGCATCCATATCGCGGGGTTGAACCACTGGAGGGCGGTGAGAATGTCAACGAGCAGCACGTCCCAGGAGTGCCTGAGTCGTATGTGAGCCCGTTCATGCGTGAGAATGGCAGCGTCGCCGGCTTCATAGTCGCTGCGGTTCATCACGATATAGTGCATCCAGCTGAATGGTGCCAGCCCTGCGAGACTGGTCACGCAGATGGTGGTCCCATCGTCCTGGGGATGCTGTTCGCTTCTGCGTATAAGACTGATGATTCTGAATACAGACCAAAGAGTGTGACAGAGCGTCGCCACAACTCCTATAATAAACACAGCGGGCAGGACAATCTCCCACCAAGGAGTCTGCTCTTCGCGGACTACACTGATCTCTCCGACATCCGTTGGAGCCAGTGCGCCAATATCGAGCAGTTCACTGTCCACCAGCTGCGTCTCATGCATCGTGATGACGCACAGAGGCAGCACAAAGGAGGCAACAGCCGTCATGAGCAGCACGATGCGGTTCACGCGGTGGAACGTCTCGCAGGCAAGCATCAGGCGGTAGAACATATAGAACACCACAATGAGCACTGCCACCTTAAGGTCGTAGATCAGGAAATCAATCATTCTCTTCTATCTGCTTGATTAGTTCTTTCAGTTCTTCGACGGAGATTTTCTCTTCCTTTACGAAAGAAGAGACAGCAGAGAGGTAAGAGTCATTGAAGTAGTTCTTGATGACTCCTGCTATCGACCTGCGGCCGTATTCCTTCTCTGAGATTACGGGGAAGTACTGGTAGGTGTTGCCGAACTGCCTGTGGTCGAGGAATCCCTCTTTCTCCAGTATCCTCACCAGTGTCGAGAGCGTGTTGAAGTGTGGACGAGGCTCGTCATAGTACTCCAAAAGCTCCTTCACGAACATCGGTCCGTGCTGCCAATACAGGTCCATTATCTCCTTTTCCTTATTCGTTAGCTTTTTCATCTTTATATAGCTTTTTATCCGTAGCAGAATTATGCATTATGCATCGTGCATTAAGTCAATACCGACTGCAAAGTAACTAAAACTTTTCGTTATATACAACTAAAGTCTTTCGTTTTTAAACTAAATTAATTAGTTAAAGCGGCGGATTAACATTCTATAACAACAGAGGGAGATTTCTTTTCCCTACTGCATATTTTTCATCCCACGCCCTGAAACATAAGTTTCACGGCTTGGTATATACGTTTCACGGCTTGGAACATACGTCTCAAGCCGTGAAACGGAAAATACATCGAATGAAAAAAACTTCTATTTCCCTAAGCTCACAAATGTCGTGATACTCCTTGGAGCCAGTTTTGCACTCCCGTCACATATGCCAACAGGCTTCAACGTCTCTCCAGAAACATCAGAAGTGCGATACATCTGCCATTTATACGCCTTCTGGTCTGAAAGCCTTACATTAAAGTCCTTTAATGATTCGCTATAGTTGATGACAACCACCGCCCAGCTGCCATCCGAATTCCTGTATGCTGAGCACATTACGCCATAAGGATCGAACTCTTCAGATGAAGACACCTCATAACGCACGGCTCCAGGCCTGATGAAACGGCTGTAATTGCCCAAAGCCCACATAAGCCGCGAATCAACAGCATAACCAGACTTGTTACCAATGTTTTCTCCTTTCCGGTTATGATCATCAGCGTAAATCCTGATTAGACCATCTTTATAATCACCTCCCGCAGCACGCCACCACGACCAACTCTCAGCATCAGCATAAACAAGATCGTGATGAATGATGCGAGCCACATAGAGTGCCGTCTTCATGGAGAAGTCATAACCACCGCCACCGCCAATCTCCTCATCATTTCCCATGATGCACAGCTCCGTCTGCCAAAACTTCAGTCCATACTTGGCGATAGTGTCACGCAACTGCTCACGTATATCTTTCATATAAGGAACGGGAGTGTTTGTCCAATAGCTGTGACCAACCATCAGACGGGGCACGCTTGGCACGTTGCCGAGATAAGTATTTACACTGTCTTTCGAGAAGAAAGAACGTATCTGATAGCCTCGCTCCCAATTAGTCTCATGAGTGTCGAGCATACAGCGATAGTCGCTCGACTCATCTACGAGTATCTGGGTGGTCAGCCTGCGCTTGTTGAATTCCCTACCCACCTCTCTCACCAGTCGAGCTATCTCATAGTTTGTAGCCGGTGAGCCTTCCTGCTTAGGTCCAAGCCAGTTCCAATGCCCGTCAGGCTCATTCACTGGGCAAAGGTAATCAAAGTGTATACCGTCATGCTCTTCGATACCTTCTACCACAGTTGCAAGAAAGCGGGCAAAGTCATCGTAGCAGTCATCCTTAAGATTTATATTGCCCCCACGACCCGTATTTGTGGCAAGACCATTCTGGGTAAAGTATACAGGCGCAGAGTTCATGAAAGCAAGGAAGTGGGGCACACCCCTCTCTTTCGCCAGACGAAGAAACTTACGCTGTCCTGACTGCTTCGTCCAGTCGTAGCTACCGTCTTTCGTGAGGAAACACTCTGTACGGGTGCCTGGCTGTATCTGCGAGTCTTTTCCCTGCTCAGCACTGCCTGCTCCAAGATTAAAGCGCCACACGGAGAGTCCGATACCCTTAGGCTTGCCATCAGCATCGTTACCTGTAGAGAACAGCCAGTCGGCTATCTTATTTTGCTCGGCCTCATTCTCCCATAGTCCGATAAACTGCATCGACCATGCATCTGAAGCTCCGAAGTGCCTGACGGTCTGGCGAGGCAGACTCGTCTCAATCACAAAATCAGAAGCCTGGCAGACAGATACTACTGCAGCCAGGCCTATTATCCATAAATATCTCATTTAACTATATATTTCTTTCCATTCTTTATATAAATACCTTTCTGCGGACTGCTCACCTGCTGGCCGCCTAAAGAGTATATCTTATTGTCGGCAGCTCTTTCTGCCCTGATGTCTGAGATTCCAGAAGACTCTCCGAGAGTCATTACCACAGTAACAACCGAGCGCGAAGGAATCTCTAAGTCAGAGGCATCGTTAAGCGCTGCAATATACTGCAAGTCATGATCTTTGTCTGTGACGTATGTCTTAACGCCCTTATTGCTCCTTCCTTCTATAGTAAGACCAATCTTACGGCTGATGCGATTCATATTGACAAAGACCGACACCAATGTGTTTCCGTCTGCTGATACCCAGGATGAAGCCATGAGGGCATTCATCTCGTCAGCACCCTCAACGGCAACCCGCCTGTATCCAGGACGGATAAAGCGGCTATAGTTGCCCAGCACCCAGAGATTCTTGTCGGCAGTCAGCCTGCCGCCTTTCTTGATGTCACCGTAGCTCTCCTCGCCAGTGTCTCCGGCAGCATTCATCCTTATGAGATAGAAGCGGTTCTTCTGGCTCCACTTCTCCTGGGCAAATGCCGTCCAGTATGACCAGCCTGACATATTACCGTAATTAAGGTCACACCAGATAAGCTTTCCCATGTAGAGAGCAATGTCCATTTTTGTGGCTGCATCATAACTTGCTGGAAATCCGGCAGATGTAGACGGTGCGGCATCGAGCATAGACCATTCTGTCTGCATGACTTCAACACCGTACTTGGCAGCTTCGTCGCGTACCTTCTCACGTATTGACTTCAGGTCGTCGTTTGTGCGGAAGGTCCAGTAACTATGCCCTCCAACTACTTTCGCCAGCGAAGGGAGGTCGCCGATATAGGTCGAAGAGTTGGTGCTGTTGAAAAAGGCATCGAGCTGCACGTCTGCGTTGATATTGTAGTCGCCCGGATGTCTCTTTTCATATAGGAAATACCACTTGGCTGCCTCTGGGATAAGCATTTTTGTAGTAAGGCTGCGGTTTTGGATGCTCTTGTCCAGTTCTTTGGCAAGTTTGGCGATATTCGCATTTTCCCAGGGCGAACCTTCCTGGCCGTCCTTCCACTCATATTGCGGCTCATTGACTGGGTCTATGTAGGTCACGTTATAGCCTTCATCGGCAAAGTGCTTTGTTACGGTTGCGAGATATTCCGCGAAGTCATCGTAACAGTCATCCTTCAGGTTGCACTTTATACTCTGATTATTCGCATTAGCCTTGCCGTTCTTGGTAAAATAGACTGGTGCAGAATTTGAGAACAGCAGGAAATGGTCTACACCATAGTCTTTTGCCTGCTGCATAAACCACCGCTGCCCGTCGCATCGCGACCAGTCGTAGCTGCCATCTTCCTTCATGAAAGAGTCAGCACGGCGCGTCTCGTCCTCAATATTACTACCCGAGCCTTGCGAAGCAGAACCTGCCCCAAGATTCACTCTCCAGCAAGAGAGCCCTATTCCCTCAGGATTTCCACTGCTGTCCATCTGCTGACTGAAGAGCCATCGGGCTGCATTCTCTTTTTCCTCAGCACTGAAATAGTCGCCTACGAATTCTGTCGTCCAGCAGTCGCTCGCTCCAAAGTCATGAATAGTCTGATAGCTGGTAGCTACATCTATCTTCACCTCTGCAGGAGGAAGAGCCTCGCCGGCACCAAGAGAGATATCATCGAAGCAATAGGTGGCTTCGCCCCAACCGCTGCGGGGATCGCTCCAGTTACAGCTCAAGACAATATACAAGGTGCTGAGGGTCTTGCCGACAAAGCCTGACATATCAATGCTGATGCGCTCCCATGTGGCATCTTGCGACATCTTGCCATAGAAAAGCTGTCCACTGTCTTCATGAGTATTGAATCCTATGCGCATTTCCTTAGGCTGGATAGAGCGATAGGCAAGCATGGTGAGAATACGATTATTGTCATCGATAGTCACCGGCTGCTGCAAGTCGAGAATCAGGAAGTTCTTCCACCAGTCTGCGTCAGCCACATTGACAGCTCCAACACACTTATCAGAAGTGTTAAGCCCTGTCTTGCTAGGGTTGTCCATCACTCTGGGCTTAACAGAGAAGAGACTCCCCTGATAGTCCTTGTTGATTTTCAACTTGCCAGCAGTGCCGTCTTCGAAATCGGCAAGAAGCGTTGTTTGTGCACTTGCAATGATACCCATCATTGCCAAAACAAGAAATACCAGGGGGCGTCTCATCTTCATCATCTATTCGAACTAATCAATTATAACCAGGATTCTGCTTAATACTACCATTCGACATGGTAATTTCGGAGTTGGGAATCGGGAAGAGCAGGTCGCGAGTCTCATCAAAGTTATAGCCCTTGTTCGAAGCCTCGTTCTGGTTGCTCAGCTCCCATTCGTCAGTGCTCTCAACAGTGTTGTAGCGTACGAATGTTCCATTTGCGCCCATCACATTACAGATGGCAGGCTTGCCGTTATCGTCCTTCCAGCGACGCAGGTCGAACAGGCGGTTGCCTTCTAATGCCAGCTCCAGGCGACGCTCCAGACGGATAGCGTCACGCAGGTTCTTACCAGTAGAGGTAACAGGGTCGAGATTCACGCGGTCGCGCACCTGATTAAGGGCTTTCTGTGCCTCACTGTCATTACCGAGGGCATTCTCCACCTCGGCCTTCATCAGCAGCACATCGGCATAGCGAAGCACACGATAGTTCAAAGGAATGTGCGCTGCATCGTATGGCGAAGGACGACGGTCTACAGGTATGTAGAGCTTCATGTTGGCACGTGCGCTCTTATGCTTGCTTGGAGAGATAACATACGGATTGTCCTCACTCCATGTAGGATCGCCAGGCACTTCTGTCTGACCATGACGCATGATGGTATACTTCAGACGGATGTCGTCACCGGCATCCAGGAATGCCTTTTCAAGATTACTTGTAGGACCGCCCCAAGACCATCCAGAGTCATCACGCGAACCTGTTACTACAGAGAAACGCTCACCTACACCATAACGGCTGTCTTCGTTGGTCTGGAACTCAAAGAGTCCCTCCTTGCTGTTGTTGTAGTCCATGCTCCACACCTTGGCGAAGTCGTCGAGCAGCTCATACTCATTGCTGGCTATCACGGCATCCAGCTGAGCCTTTGCCTCATTGTACTTCTCCTGATAGAGATATACCTTACCCAGCAATCCCTGAGCAGCTCCCTTGGTAGCACGCCCCATGTCGGCAGCAGCATACTGCGAGCGCAGTGGGAGTGCAGCGATGGCATCCTTAAGGTCGTTCTCAATGAAGGTGTATGTCTCTGCCGTAGAGGCACGCTCTATGCCCTGAAGCTCATTAGGCATGGCCAGACCTTCCATGATAGGCATACCGCCAAAGTTACGCACAAGGTCGAAGTACATAAAGGCACGAAGGAATTTAGCCTCAGCGATAAGGCGGTTCTTGTAAGCATCATCGTTGAATGTCAGTTCAGGAATCTTCTGGATTGCGATATTGCACTGGAATATACCCTTCCAGCGATACTGATAGAAATTCTGAACGGCATTACCGCCTTCGATGGTATTGCCTGTATAGTGGGAAAGGGGCAGATAGTCGCCTGGCTCCTGAGTGGTGTTGCCCATCCACTCATCGTCAGTACACATGTCTACAAGTCCGTAGTGTTTATATATCTGCCACCAGTCATCGCAAGCCAGATAGGCATAGCACCCTATAACCTGGTTAGCGCACTCTTCTTCGGTTGCGAAGTAATTACTCATGTCCTGCTGTCCCAAGATTGGTTCGTCGAGGAAGTCTGAACAGCTGGTCAGTGTGAGTCCTGCGGCCAATGTCAAGCCAAATATTATTTTTTTCATATCTGTATTCCTTTTTGTTTGATTAGAAGTTGAGATTTATGCCCACCAGGAAAGTGCGGGGGTTAGGATAGCCTGTCCAGTCGATACCTGCCTCGGTTACGCCTCCGGTAGCAGCTGTTTCCGGGTCCATACCGCTGTAGCCGGTGATAGTGAAGAGATTCTGTGCCGACAGAGAGATACGTGCACTTACCTTTGGCCCAAGCACGTTCTTTGGCAGGGTATAGCCAATCTGCAACAGCTTCAGGCGCATATAGCTGCCACTTTCAACAAAGAATGTTGAAGGCTTGTTGTGATTGCCGTTGGCATCATTTACAGAGAGTCGGGGCACGTCTGTGTCGGTATTGTCTGCACGCCAGGCCTTGTCCCATGTGCCGGCTATTACATTAACACCGTCTGTGCCGAAATAGCGATCCTTGTTCAGATTATAGATGTCATTGCCGAAGGTTCCGTAGAGCTGAGCCAGGAAGTCCCAGTTCTTATATCCGGCATTCAGGTTGATACCCATCATGAGTTTGGGGAACGGGTTGCCGATATAACTCTTGTCAGCCTCGTCCACCTTGCCGTCATGGTTCAGGTCCTTATAGCGGAAATCGCCGGGCTGGGCATTAGGCTGCATCGGGGTTCCATATTCGTTAGTGTATGAACGGACTTCTGTCTCATTCTGGAAAATGCCGTCGACAGTATAGCCATAGAACTGGGAGATAAACTCGCCAGCCTCATTACGGATGATATTGTCGCCATTATGACTGCCCGTATAGATATAGTCGCCATTCAGGATGATAGCCTTGTTGCGTACACTTGAGAGGTTTACTCCTACTCCATAGGTGAAATCGCTCATGCGGTCCTGCCAGTTGATGCCAAGCTCCCAACCAGTAGCTCGCATCTCACCTACATTCTCCCACATCTGAGCATTCCACATAGGATAGCCGGAGAGAAGCAGGTTGTCTTTCTTCATCAGCATGTCATGGCTGGTCTTGCGGAACCAGTCGGCTGTGATGCGCAAGCGGCTCTGAAGGAAGGCTGCGTCGATACCGATATTGAAGTCCTCAACAGTCTCCCACTTCAGCTGCTGATTGCCGATACCGCTCACCTGAGAGCCTACTATCACCTGATTGCCAAGCACATAGCGCATTGTTCCGATAGAGCTCAGATAGGCAGAGTTGTCAATGTTCTGGTTACCAACCTTACCCCATCCGAGACGCAGCTTCAGATCGTCTACGACATTCTGCTTTTTCATAAACTCTTCGCCAGAGATACGCCATGCTGCACTGACGGCTGGGAATGTAGCGTATTTATTGCCTGAAGAGAACTTAGACGAGCCATCGACACGGATTGAGGCTGTCAGGTAGTATTTCTCTGCATAGTTGTACATCACACGTCCGAGATAGGAGATCAGACTTGTGTATGAGTTGTAGCCACTGGCATCATCGTCGGTTGTTCCTGCACTCACATAGCGCATGGTTGATACGTTAGAAGGGATCTCGTAGCTTGTGCCATAGAGATTATAGTACTGGAATCGCTCCATGGTGTAACCCGCCATAAGGTTCAGGTTATGCTTCTGATCGAAGGTCTTCATGTAGGTAAGTGTATTGGTCCAGTTCCAGTCAACATTATTGACGTAAGTGCGCTCAGCCTGGTTACGTGAGGCCTGCTCCAGATTATCGATGTAGAAATTAGGAGTGAATGAATCGCTCATGTTGAATCTGGCATTGATGCCAAACTGCGTGCGGAAAGTGAGTCCGTCAATCGGAGTAATGCTAATAAAAGGAGTAGTAAGCAGTCCATACTCACTGGCACCGGCGTCCAGACGGTTCATAGAGGCTACTGGGTTCCATTCCTGGTTGTTGTTAGAGCGTGCATAGTGGTTGTAAGGATTAGCATCCCACTCACTTTCAGGACGGAAAATCGGGGTTGTCGGGTCCATACCCATGACAGCACCCAGCAGGCTTGGAGTGTTGTCCCAGCTCTCGAAACGTGGTGTAAGGTCGATACCTGCTTTCACAATCTTGTTGAAGTTGTACTCCATAGAGAAGCGGGCTGTCATCTTCTGCCAGAAGCCTGTCTTATACTGGGAGTTCTGACGATAGTAGCCGATGTTTGCGGAATAGATCAGCTTGTCATTACCGCCGGAGAAACCAAAGTTATAGTTCTGCTGAAGGGCGGTCTTGCGGATAACCTCATCCCACCAGTCGGTACTGTTACCACCCTTGAACGGTGATACCTGACCGTCGTTGGTATAACGGGCATTGTATACTTTCTCGTACTCAGCAGCACCGGCGATATCGGGTTTGGAAAGAGTCTGGAAACCTACTGTGGCTGATGCCGTGAACTTAGCAGCGCCTGCTGCTCCCTTCTTGGTGGTGATAAGAACCACACCATTAGAAGCACGTGTACCATAGATAGCGCTTGCAGAAGCGTCCTTCAGAACCTGCATCGACTCAATATCGTTCTGGTTGAGGAAATTGATGTTTGTGCCAACAGGCATACCGTCAACAACATAAAGAGGGTCGGAACCGTTGATGGTAGACACACCACGGATAATGACACGGGGAGTAGAACCAGGACCTCCGGCTCCAGTTACCTGAACACCGTTTACCTGACCCTGAAGGGCATTCATCACGTTACCCGTAGAGAGCTTTTCCAGCTTCTCACCCTTAATAGCAGAGATAGAACTTGTAAGGTCGCCCTTCTTTGCAACACCATAACCGATCACAACCACTTCGTTGAGGTCATTGGCGGTCTCGTTCATCTTGACATTGATGCTCGTACGTCCGTTAACAGTCTCTTCAATTGTCTCGTAGCCAATCATTGAGAAAACGAGAGTTGCATTCTTGTCAATATTGATTGTATAGTTTCCGTCGAAGTCTGTCACTGTTCCTGTGCCTGTGCCCTTCACTTTCACCGTCGCACCAATCATCGGCTCATTGTCTGCCGACGAAATCACTGTACCTCTCACTGTTATGTTCTGAGCATTCGCTGCCAGTGCCAGAACAGCAATCAGCATGGTCAATATATATCTTTTCATAATTGTCTATTTTCAAATTTTAGTTATCAATTTACTTTACGGGATAGAGACGTGAGCGCAGCAGATGGTAGTCGAACTCAAAGCGGTACTTCCCTGTTGCAGGAACAGTCATCTTCTTCATGTTATCACCACCATTGAGTACGTTCTTCTCATTATTGTCGCTTCCGTCAAAGCGCCAGAAAGGCTCAGGCCACCAGCCCCACCAGTGGGTCTGCGAGATGGTGAACTCTATCTGCTTGCCCTCTTCCCATGTTCCCTCACGATAGAGGAGATATGGGTTGTTGGCATCCTGACTGAGGATATAGGCACCGGAATTCTGGTTGGTGGTCCAGTTGCCTGCATTGTCGGGCAGATTGCTTCCTGCAAGGCAGATCTGTGCAGGCTGGTCGCCACTGCCGTCACCAAAGTCCATCGTGGTTGTGCCGTTAAGAGTGAGTGGATAGGTATAATCCTTGCCGCTGAGTTTCACGGTGACAGGCTGCGGGGTATAGGTCTTTGCAGTGTATTCGCCTGTCTTGGTATTGAACTTTATCTCATAGTAGCTTACTTCGTTGAGCACCAATCCTTGAGATGTAGAAGGGTCGTTGCCGAACACATTGCCGTTCTCGGCATCCGGTCCAAAGCAGATAGGCTCAAAGTCTGTCATCTGAGGAATAAAACGAACTTTTGTTCCTGCCTTCTGATTATAGTAACGGGCAGTGTACTCAAACTCGCCGGTATGGTCTATCAGCATCGGTACGCCATACACGTCGCTTGAGAGCTCGGCGGCCGTCTCCACGTCGGCAAGATACATCTTATCGAAATCGGGCATCTCACTTACAGTGATCGTGCACTCTGTCGTATTGCTGTTGTCATGGGCATCGGTTACGGTTATAATCATATTATAGGAGCCAGTCTGTCCAGCAGGCATGATATACTCCTTTGTGAGGTCATACTTTGACACGCTGCCGGTCTGAATCGTCTCGTCGAGCGACAGCTCAGCACTTTGCACGCGAATGCTCTTAAGTACCTTATTATCTGATACAGAGCAGTTGAGCTTGAATTTCGGGCGAGCACCTACCAGCACTGTCACCTCCTTCGAAGGAGCCACGGTGAATGTAGGGTTGGTAAAGTCGCCGTCGGCACTCACGGTGACAGTAGCAGTCTGCTTGTTGCCCACTACGTCCTCTACAGTGATAGTAACGGGAAACGAACTGGCATCTGTCCAGCCTTTAGTGTAGTCGCGCTGATAAGTGTACTTAAGGTTGTACTCTGTCAGCAGCTTGTCGTAAATCTCAAGGAGATTGATTGTCTTGTCGAGCATCATCCCGTCATTCTTCAAATTGATAGACTTAATACCGTCGGCATCCTTGATAACACCTTCGATGGTAAATGCTCTTCCGGCTTCTGTCTGAACAAGGTCAGAAACCAAGGAAATTGTTGGAGCCTGGTTATCTACAGCAGAATAACCATCATCATCGCTACATGCAGAGAAAGTCCCTCCTAATATCAGAAAGACAATTGCAGGTAGCCAACTCTTAATACAGATTGCTGATTTTTGCATAATTTATTAGTTAAATTAGTAAAAAATAAGTTGCGGTTCCGTTAAAATTGTGCTGCAAAAATAGTCTATTATTTTTTTATTAAGGGTCTTGAATAATTCAAAATAGGCACACAAATCTGTCATTGACCGATTTATAGACGCTTTTTTGAAGAATTAGAAATTATTTTCAGCCAATTATTGTTGTTTCAGATTATTTTTTCTATCTTTGCAACGAAATTAGCTGAATGATGATGAGGAAGTGTACTTTAACAATACTGCTGCTTTCGGCCATCTCCATTTTTGCCCAAGAGTATTGTATAAAACGGCTGAGTATTGAAAACGGACTTTCAAGCAATTATGCTACTAATATAGTACAAGACAAAAAGGGGTTTATCTGGATTGCCACTGAAGAGGGCTTGAACCGATTCTATGGTTCAGGAGTATTTACCTATTATAAAAAAGGCGATCAAGGAATAATATCGGGTAATGAACTGAATGTACTGCTTGACGATCCTGTGGAGCCTGTTATATGGATAGGAACCCAGCGTAACGGACTGAATGCATTCAACTATCAGACGGGAGAAACCCGTAAATTCCAACATGACAATGGCAATGAAAACTCTATTTGTACTAACGACATAACTCATCTTAGCTGCGCCAAAAACAATCGTCTATGGGTATGTACTTATTGGGAAGGTGTAGACCTGCTGAATAAGGAAGACGGAACTTTTGAGCATTTCAATACAAAGACTGTCAAAGGAATGCCAAGCAACCAGACATGGTGTGCACTCGACGATCATGAAGGGCACTTGTTTATCGGGCAGGTGACGAATGGGCTTACCGTTATAGACATCAACAAGAGGACGGCACAGAACTTTATGCACACTGATTCTGATCCTTCATCCATATCGGGCAATATAGTTCTTTGTATGTGTCGTGACAGTAACGGCAGGATATGGCTTGGCACTGACAGGGGGGTAGACTGCTTCGACTTGCAGACTAAGCAGTTTGCACATTACGACGACAACGGCAGGATGGATATGAGAATATTCGACATAAAGGAAATGTCGGACGGACAGATATGGGCTGCCACCGAACAGTCGGGCATTGCCATAATAGACAGAAGATACGGTGACGTGAAATATCGCTATCTTACCGGGGGCGACAATTGCAGGCAGCTTTCGGGTAATAGCGTCAGGAATATCTTTGAAGACAAGTCGCACAACGTATGGATAAGCATTTATGGCAGTGGGATAAATTTCCTGACCACGCATCTGCCAATGTTTACACAGATAAACCACAATTCTTCCGACCCGCTGTATAGTCTTTCTGCCAAATCTTCGCTGTCAGTATGCCAGGATGCTCAGGGAAGACTATGGGTTGGAACTGATGGCGACGGGGTTAATCTGTTTGTAGACGGGCAGCGCAATCCAAGTAGAGACGCCTCACTGAGACGTCTCTTCTCAGGCCGCTCTGTTCAGGCAGCTTACTGCGACAGACAGGGATACCTGTGGCTGGGTTGCTATAACGACAATGCCTACGTGATGACTCCCACCAACGGCAAGTTGACAAAGCTGTTTGACACGAGCGAAGATGTACGTTGTTTCTATGAGGATAATAATGGTAATATGTGGATCTGCACCAGCCGAGGTGTCTATCAAGCCGACATGGGCAATAAGACAATCAAGGCGCATTATCAGCTTGGGCAGAACCTTACCCGCACTATGTCTATCGACAAAAGGGGGCGCAGATGGGTAGGCACCTTCGGTGAAGGCATCTTCGTTTGTTCGCCAAAGATGGAAATCCAGAAGATTCTTGATGTAAGAAACGGGTTACCCTCAAATACTGTCAACCATATAATATCTGACAGAAGCGGAAATATATGGGCTGGCACTGCAGAAGGGCTCGTCAGGTTTGATGCTTCTGACAGAATGACCATATACGGATGGGAGAGTGGACTTAACAATATCCATATCAGAGCATTGGCAGAAGACGAGGCTGGTAATATCTGGGTAAGTACAAACAAAGGCATAAGCTGCCTGAAGGATGGCGAAAATTCATTTAGCAACTATTCTACCAGCGACAATGTGCCTCTTGCAAACTTCAATAACAGCTGTGTCGCTAATTTAACCAACCATTCACTTGTCTTTGGTTCTACTGCAGGGTTAAGCATCTTCAATCCTGAAAAGGTGACAGCCGACCGCAAGGCTCCGCAGGTGAACATCGTAGGAATAAGGTTGTATAAAGCTGAGGGCGACAGCCTTATTAACCTGATTAAGGACGACAGACTGTCGTTGAAATACGACGAGAACACTTTCTCTATAGGTCTGAGTATAGAAAACTATGCCCTTTATGACGAGGTGGAATACTCTTACAGGATGGACGGACTGACCGGAGACTGGACGACAATGGAGAGCAGCCTGCTTACCTTCAGAAACCTGAAGCCAGGCAGCTACCGGCTGTACGTGAGGTGCAGAATCCGCAACAACAAGTGGAGCGAACTGCCTGCCAGGCTTGATATATATATCGCCCCGCCCTTCTGGCTTTCCTGGTGGGCATTGTCGTTTTACCTGCTTTGCGCGATGGCATTGCTGTTCTATATCTATCGAAGCTATCAGAACTTTATCCACCTGCGTAACCTCAGGGAGCAGTGGAATCGGCTATCACACCATATAGAGGCAGATCAAGTGGACAGGTCGCTTGACCCTGACTATCGTACGGGTCAAGGACCTGTCCACTTGATCCCGCAGGAACTTGAGCAGAAACGCAGGATTCTTCAGGTTTCGCTAAACGAGCTCGACCAACAGTTCCTTAGTAAGATAAACCATCTTATAGAAGAGCGTATCTCGAGCGACAAGATAGAGATAAGCTACTTGGCCAGCGGGGCTAACGTAAGCCAGAGTACTCTCTACAGAAAGATGAAGTCGCTAACGGGAATTTCCAGCAATGAGTATGTAAGGAAATACAAGATGCACTATGCCGAAAGGCTACTGCTGACGGGCAAGTACACCATCAGCGAAGTAGCCTATATGGTAGGAATGAACTCACAGAGTTATTTCCGTAAGTGCTTCAAGGAAGAGTTCAATGTCAATCCCAGTGATTACCAGAAGCGCGTAAAGGCAGATCACTCATAGATTGATGTCGCAGATGTCTTTTGCTCTGCAGCTTCTGCCGATATCAGGCTGCGCAGGTCGGTCTCTGTAAGCGAGTGCTCCGGACGGAACTCGCTGCTTAGCATATACCTGATCAGGCTGTACTGCATCTGGCGAAGCTCAGGCAGGCCTGCATCGGTAAGCAGGTCGATGCTCGAGAAGATAAGCTTGCCCTTACCGACCTTAGCCTCGAACACCTGTGCCAGCCGGCGATTGTTTACGAAGTTGTCTACACTCTCCACTATAGGGGTTACGGCAGGAATACTGTCGAGAACCATCACCCGGCTGCGTTTTACCAGATTCCACCATTGCCAGTCGCTGTGCATGTCGGTAGGGA
Organism: Prevotella sp. UBA4339; assembly: GCA_002393725.1. GTDB lineage: Bacteria > Bacteroidota > Bacteroidia > Bacteroidales > Bacteroidaceae > Prevotella. The sequence goes on from DGTJ01000023.1 coordinate 25,898, forward strand.
AACATGCCAGTGCAGGATGGGCAGGATTGCAGAGCACGCCCATGGTGCCTGCCTGCTTGGGGAAATGCACGGGACTCCAGAATACTGGCAGGAACTTGCCCTCCAAGCCTTTTACCTTTTCCTTCTTCGGTGACAGAAGCACGCTCCTGCCTTTCCGCAGGGCTTTCAGGGCATCGTCTATGCAGTCGGTAACTACCAGTTTCTTGTCCTGAGGCATTGCAACTTCGGGATATACCCATATGCTCCAGCGATTGCACCACGGAGTGCCCTTGATACTTACCATCAGTTCCATGCGCTGAGCCTCAGCCACTCTGTCTAACGCGATGCTGACATCACGCCCGGTTCCTTCTGCGTAGAGACGTTTCAGTGAGGCGTCTCTACCCGACTTCCCTGAGAGTTGCCAGCATATCGTCTTGCCCTCCATCGACTCAAAGCTGTAGTTGGCAATGTCGATATGTGCGGTGAATGTCTCCTCTGTCCGCCACACTGCCTTGTCGAACTGGGCAAGTGGAACGACTGGAGCGCAGGCTTCGCGGAACCTCTGGGGCTCGACGAGGCCCTTGGAATCCCAGAAGGCATCGAGCAGGCCTACGAGAGCTGTGCCCTGACCGGGGAAGTCATGCAGGTCAAGCAGCTGGAATCCGCTCTGTTGAGGGGTCTTCAGTGCCCTCTCTATCTCTTCCTTATAGAGTATCGCAGCCAGGCGACCCGATGCCTGCAGGTATTCTTCAGCCCTGCCGAGCAGACCCTTCTTCTGAAGGTCAGCACGCACAGCCTTGAAGTTGAGAGGATCGAGCACACCGGTATACTTGTCAATCTCCTTGATATTAGGATAGACACTGTACTGACCGATCTCATGACTCACCAGAGGCACGGTGATCTCGTTTGCAGCTTCGCGATAGTCGCTCCTGAAGTCGGGTACGCGCTCATCGAACACACCCTGGCCACGAACCCAACCCTTGTCAGTCCATTGGGTGATGAATATGTCGTCTTCCGGTTCCTGACTTACTCCATGCCCCTTCTCGAAGGTGAAGGTTGTGGTGGTGTAGAGATGACGCGGGTCTTTCGACTTCATATAGCGGGTAAGTTCATTCAGGAACTTGAAGTCGGGCTGTAGCTCGTTGCCGCAACTGATGATGCACAGCGATGGATGATTGCCGTAGCAGCGGATGATATTGTCGAACTCTGAGTAGAGGAAGCGGGCTGTGGCAGAGTCGCTGTTTACCGTGAGCGACCAGTTAGGCAGTTCCACCTGGCAATAGAATCCCATCTTGTCTGCCACGCGGAAGGCTGCCTCGGGAGGACACCAGGAGTGGAAGCGCAGGTGGTTAAGACCGTACTCGCGGGCTGTGGTGAACACCTTCATCCAACCGAGCTCGTCGGTAGGGGGCGTGCCCGTAAGGGGGAAGACACAGCACTCGAGCGTGCCTCGCAGGAAGGTGGGATGGCCGTTTATCAGCAGGCGGTTGCCGTCGGCTTTGAAACTGCGCATGCCGAAGGTGACAGTAGATGTCTGTCCACCTGCCACGACGCTAAGGGTGTAGAGACGAGGGCTGAACTCGCTCCACGGCTTCATGTCGCTGACAGGCAGGAGATACTCGCCCTCGCCTGTCTTTTCTGGCTTCACCTCCATCCCGTCGAGCATGAACGTGCAGGGCTGGGGCTTGGATAAGTATTCCACCCTCACTACTGCCTGGCTCTTCTCCACATCGGGATATACCTGAACGCTGCTCACTACAGGAGCCACCCTGAGCTCCATCCTGCCAAGCACTCCGTTCCACATTATCTGAGTGTCGTTGGTATAGCTGTGGGCGAGGTTGTCTACGGAGATGTCGTGCAGCTTCTGATTGTCGATGGTGAGCGTCAGCGTGTGCCTGCCTTCTGCCAGCCCGCCCTCAATATAGAACAGGTGAGGCGACACGAGGCTCTCCTGCATTTGCCCCAGGTCGCGCCCGTCGACGGCAAGCCTGCTGCGCCACATCACTCTCTCGAGCATCACCTGCAGCGGGCGACCCGCCATCTCACGCGTCACATTCACCTCGCGCTGATATCTGGCCACCCCTATGAATGAGTGCTTGCGGGTGAGTCTTGAGAGCTGGGGCTTCTGAAGCATCGGAGTGAGCATGTTTGCCTCGCCGATGCCTGCCCCGTCGAGAGTGTTTGGGAGGGTTATGCCGTAATCGGAACTGCCGAGGGTCACACGCCACTCTCCACTAAGGTCCAACACCTGCCCGGCACTGGCCACGAAAGGCACCAGGCACATCGTACACAATAATAATATAATCTTCTTCATCTTGTTCTTACAATATATTCAAAAGCGTACGGAACTGCTGTATACCCTGATGGTTATTGTCGAGGACCTCTACCTCTGCGAGATACTTCATAGCCTTGTCCCTTTCCCCCATGCCATAATGGCCGAGGGCAAGCATGTATTTGCAGTGGATGAGATTCTTCGTGTCGAGCGAGTCTTCCCAGATGAGCAGGTCGGGCAGCGATACAGCAAAGTAATCCATCACCTGCTTCTCAAAGATGTGCTGCTTGCCGTAGTTGATAAGTTTAAAGAATCGTCCGTGAGCCTCGCCCTCGCGACCCAGTTTGTAGAGAGCAAGTCCCTGATAGAATATCTTGTCGGGCTTGGCATCGTTGTAGTACATTGCCGCAGCAGGCTCCTGAGGGCCCTTGGTGGCCTCTTCCCAGCACTCACGAGCCTTATCCCTATTTCCTGTGGCATCGTAGGCTACTCCAAGCAGATAGTAGAAGTCGTTCTCCTGAGCTCCATAAAGCTTGCCCTCGCCAAGATGATACGGATAGTCGAGACACTCACCAAGCAGCCTTATAGCCTCGTCGTATCGCTTATCGGCAATAGCCTGCTTGGCCAGTTCCACACGGCATATCTGGTATTGAGCAGGCACCTTGCCCTCGCCTCCTTCCCACGGATGGAAGATGTGGCTGTCAAGCTTCTTCATCGCCTCTTCATAACGGCCCGTCTCGTTGAGCAGTGTTATCTCTTCCAGCAGGAGGTCGTCGCGACGCTGAATAAGCTCCGGGTATTTCTGCAGGAAAGCGAGACGCTCGGCATGCGGCCTGTGAAGACGCTTATAGAGCTGGTCGAGCTCCATCAGCACGCGCCCGTCATTCTCATTGAGGTGGAAGGCTCTCTCCATGTATTCGAGAGCCTCTTCCTGGCGGTCCTGCTTGTTGAAGCGGGCCAGAGCGAGATTACGCCATACAGTCGGGAAGTTTGGATTGAGCCGTGCCGAGAGCTCCCAGTTGTCGATGGCGAGGTCATACTGGCGGGCAGCATAGTAGAGGCATCCGAGATAGTATGGAGCCATGCTTCCGTCTGGGTTTTCGCGCTTGGCACTTTCAAGAGCTATCACGTCCTCGGCCCTGTTGGGGAAGCAATAATCGGATAGAGCCTGCTCTGCCTCATCATACCGGCCAAGATAGTAATAGGTCATGGGGGATGTCGCATGCTTGCTGACGGCGATGTCCCAGATGGCCTTTGCCTCGTCGTTAAGACCAGCCGCTTGGTAGTCGAGTGCCAGTTCATCGTAGTTCTTGGCCAGTCCCTGTAGCATCTCTGTCATCTCGTCAAGCAGTGACTTCTTGCCTGTCAGCAGATAGAGCTCATATCGGCATCCATAGTTGAAGAGGTCGGTCTTCAGCGCAGCCTTGCAAACCTCGGCAGCACTCTCTTTCCTGCCAATCTTGCGAAGTACCGCAGCCTTGAGAGCCAGTGCTTTCTGATTGTGGGCACCATAGATCAGACAGCGGTTCAACTCGTCAAGGGCATCGTCTAGGCGACCTTGCATCACGCTGATCTTCGAGGCCTCGAAGTAGCCGGCGTCTGCACAGGCCTTACTCCAAGTAGACTTCCAGAACAGTTCATAAGCCTCGTCATACTGTCCCTGGTATTTCAGGGCGAGCGCAAGATTATAGATCGGCTCACTATCGTAAGGATTAGGATTGCGCTTGGTTATTAGCCTGACAGCCTTTCGCAGATAACCCTCGGCAAGCCCGAAACGACACTTACGGATGTACCAGAGACCAAGGGCATTCAGGCAGCGGACATCATTGGGGTCGCGGCGCAATGCCTCCTCATAATAGTCTACAGGACTCCAAGTGGCATGACGGTATTGCTCCAGGTGCAGCCCCGTCAGGAAGAGCTGCTCGTTGGTCTTTACCTCCTCAGGCAACAAGGCTGCCTCGGCACTGTCTGGAATAGGGCGGATCTCGTCGCTCTCGGCATGCCAATGCATCACCGTGCGCTCTGAGCCATAGAGATCTTTCAGGATTTTAAGATTCAGTTCGCTCAGCTTTGCCCCATTGATGCCAACGGTTTCTGTCAGCACCGCCTCAGGACTGACGGTATGCTTCTGGTCATAAAGCGTCTCACCGCTGTCAGTGACCAGGATGATATGCACATCCTGCTTGTTGGTAGCAAATATCTTGAATTCAGCCTTTCCGTCTTTCTCATTGATGTTCATTACGAGGTCTTTCGAAGCCTCCTTTACCACTCCCAGCTCCCGATAAGGCATGAAGTACTGTGTGAACTGCTTCTCCTCGTATGGCATCAGCCACGAGAAGTCGGGCTGGTTTTCGGTATACACACCTGCCATCAGTTCGATATAGGGGCGGAAGCCCTTGCGGTCGATGCCCCACTTCTGCATCTCCTCTGGCGTGGCCTCGTCGGTAAGGTTGCGGTCCCACGCACGTCCGAAGTCACCGTTGCCCCAGGTCCACTGCTTCTTACCTGGCGAGAAGTGGTGTGACGCCACGTGCAGCATTCCTGCCTTGGTATCGTTCTCATATCCGCCCTCGAAGTTGAAGCGTGAGTTCACGCCCATATAGCTTGTCGGCACGTAGATATTCTTGTAGTTTGAGATATCGACGCCCGCAGAATAGTCCATCTTGTAATATGTGCCCGTAGCTATCGGGAAGCTCGACACGGCACGCTTGCCATGATCGAACACTGCATTGATGTCGGGCGGGAATACACTCTGATAGGCATCGTTTACCTCTACAGCGGGGTTAGCCCACCAGAGGAAGGTCTGCGGCACGTCGGTACGGTTGTAGAGCACACCGTGGATCTCCAGATAGGCACATCCTGGGCGCAGGGTGAAGCCTGCCATACCTTTCTGATGGAACATCTTCTCCATCTCGCTGACCCAGACGGTTACGCCTCCGTCTTCACCTTCCTCGATAGTGCAGTCGGCTGGCATGAAGGTTGAGGGGCGATGGTGCTGAGGCCAGTTGAACTCGATACCACCTGAGATCCATGGGCCTAAAAGACCCACCAGCGCAGGTTTGATGACGTGATTGTAGTACACAAAATGGCGTTTTGCTATCTTATCGTATGCCATCTGAACTCGTCCTCCCAATTCTGGAAGAACCATCACCTTTATATATTCATTCTCGATAAACACGGCCTTATAGTCCTTATCAATCTTCTCATCGCTTATCGACTCGATCACGGGATAAGGATATACCCCACCGCTCGAACCCTGATACACACGTTTCTCCAGGAATATCGGGTTCTTTTCCGGCTTACCCACCTCATAGGTAGGAATAGTCACAATTTCTCTCCAAGCTCTTACCATATCTTTCTGTTTTTTCTTATTCTATTTTGCTTTTTCTTTTCTCTTTGCTCTTTTCTTATTGTCTCTTTGCTCTTTTCTTTATTCTATTTCTCATTCCACAAAACCACCCTCATGTTTTATCATTTCTCCTTCCTCCTTCGTCCTTCCTCCTTCCTCGGGAAACCACATTCCTCATTCCACATTCCTCATTCCACATTCCACATTCCACATTACTCATTCCTCACCAACTCCCTTTCCAGTTCTTCAAGGCTCTTCCCCTTTGTCTCAGGACAGTTGCGCAACAGGAACAAGAATGCACAGACGCATATCCCGCTATAGATCCAGAAAGTACCGCTACTGCCTAGGGCTGCGTTCATCGAAGGGAACGAGAATGTCAGCGTGCAGCAGCCCACCCACAGTGCAAAGGTGCAAGTCGCCATTGCTATTCCACGCACTCGATGAGGGAATATCTCTGCAAGCAGAGTCCAGGTTACAGGTCCGAGGGTCATTGCGTAGACAGAAATTGCAGCCACCACAAGAACCACCATCATCACACCTGTCATCTGCATGAAATAGCAAGTGCCGAGAATCAGGTATATCAGTCCCAGGCCTCCGGCACCGATAAGCATCAGCGTGCGACGGCCCCACTTCTCGATAGTGTAGAGTGCCACAAAGGTAAACACAACGTTGGCGATACCGGTGATGACGATATTGATGAACATGCCGTCGACGTCGAAGCCAGCCCCCACGAATATCTCCTGGGCATAGTTGAAGATGACATTAGTGCCGCACCACTGCTGGAACACAGCTACCACCAGCCCCAGCAGCAACACCCTGCTATACTTGCTCTGAACCAGTTCCTTCAACCCCGCCTCGCGACTTGCACCTTGCTGCGCCGGTGCCGACTTCAGCTTCAGGAAGACAGGACTCTCAGGGATAAAGAAGCTCATAACGAGAAACAAGGCTGCCGGCAGTGTCTCTGCCCAGAACATCCATCGCCATCCCCACTCTACATTCCAAGCCTGACCGTCGGCCAAGCTCGTATCTCTGGCAAGCAGCATATTCACTATCTGTGCAGACAAGATGCCCAGCACGATGGTCATCTGGTTGAGTGACACCATCCTACCCCTTGTCTCTGCAGGGCTCACCTCGGCAATATACATCGGAGACAGTGCAGAGGCAACGCCAATGCCGACACCACCCACAAAACGGGCTATATTAAATAAGGTGAAGTCGTTGAACAATCCTGTGGCTATCGCTGATGCGGTGAAGAGCACAGCCGCAAACATCAATAGGGGCTTGCGTCCGTACTTGTCGGCAGCAGCACCTGCAACCATCGCCCCGATAAGGCAACCTACAAGTGCTGTGGTCATTGCCACTCCCTGCATCAGCGGAGAATCGCTGATACCGAAATACAATTCATAGAACGGCTTGGCACCTCCGATAACCACCCAGTCGTAGCCGAATAGCAGTCCGCCCATAGCCGAGACAGCACAAATAAAATAGAGAAATCCCTTGTTGTAAGTACTCATAAATTGCAGTCTTTTAATTATTCCGCTGCAAAGGTACTATGAAAAAAAAGATATTCGAATGGACAAAACGACTAAATCAGATGGACAATGTTACGGCACCTCTGTCACATTACGGTGCTATTTCAGTGTGATACGAGTATTTGGAAAGTGCACAGGAGGTTAGGGTGGACTAGCACAAAGAGGGCAACCCCCTCCTTGTGCTATCTTTGACAGCTCATCTGTCAAGCCGGCTCAGGAGATCAGATGACTAAGGGAGAGAAGGGCAGAGAGAAGACATCTGCCACAGCCTTATACACCACTCGCCCATCGACAACGTTCAGGCCCTTGGCCAGCGATGCATCATCCCTGCATGCCTGGCGCCATCCCTTGTCGGCGAGAGCCAGCACGTAGCGCAGTGTGGCATTGGTGAGAGCGAGAGTTGAGGTGTTGGGAACAGAACCTGGGATGTTGGCCACGCAATAATGCACAATACCGTCCTCGATATAGACAGGGTCGCTGTGGGTCGTGGGGCGCGAGGTCTCAAAACAACCGCCCTGATCGATGGCCACATCCACGAGCACAGTGCCTGGCTCCATCAGAGAGAGCATCTGGCGCGTGATGAGATGAGGCGCTTTGTCGCCAGGTACGAGTACGGAGCCGATTACGATATCCACCGATGGCAGCAACTGACGGATATTGTGCTCAGAGGAATACAGAGTATGCACATTAGCAGGTGTCTCGATATCCAGCTGGCGCAGTCTGGGCAGCGATATGTCAGCAATCGTAACCTCGGCTCCCAAGCCCGCTGCCATCCGTGCAGCAGCCTCGCCTACGACACCACCGCCTAGGACAAGCACGCGCGCAGGGCTCACCCCAGGCACACCGCTGATCAGCTTGCCCTTGCCGCCCTTGGTCTTCTGCAGATAGTAAGCACCGTTTAGAGTCGCCATACGTCCAGCCACCTCACTCATCGGCTGCAGCAATGGCAGCGAGCCATCAGGCTGTTGAACCGTCTCGTAGGCCAGACAGACGGCCTTGCTCCTAATCATCGCCTCTGTCAGTTCTTTTTCACAGGCGAAATGGAAATAAGTGAAGAGCAGCTGTCCCTGTCGTACCAGCTCATATTCGGGTTCGATGGGTTCCTTCACCTTGACAATCATCTCCGACTCGCGATACACAGCCTCGATAGTGGGCAGGATTCTGGCTCCAGCAGCGATATAATCATCATCGCAGAAGCCGCTGCCGTCGCCCGCAGTATGCTGCACACTCACCTCATGGCCCCTTCGGGTCAGTTCTGCCACACCCGCCGGTGTCATGCCCACGCGGTTCTCATTGTTCTTGATTTCTTTTGGGATTCCTACTTTCATAAGCCTATGCTTTAGATTCTACGTGGCAAATATAAGAAAATAACTCCAAAGTTGCAAGTATTTATCCACATTTTTTCCATTTTTATCTTCTTTTCCTCACATCAGAGGTTAATCACCGTTCATGATTCTTTGGTCATGGTTCAAGGCATGGCTCAAGGCAAAGACGAGGCTAATCGTGAGAATGCCTGCCGCATGAAGGCTGACGATCGCCTCCCTAGCGTCTCCCTACCGTCACCCTACCGTCTCCCTAGCGTCACCCTACCGTTTGTGTATATTTTGCCACTTATCGCGTCAGAGTCAGTTCAAATAGAGACCGACATGAGCTCGATATGAGACCAATATGACTTCGATATGAGATCAATATGACCTCGATATGAGACCGACATGACTTCGATTAGAGACCAATATGACCTCGCATAAACCAAAAAGCTTAATAGGGAGTTAATGAATAACTGACTATTCGGGGCTATTTGTTGCTGTTTTTATCTCAAATAGCTTATAATCTCAATAATTTTATTTAAATTTGCAGCATCAAACAGAATTAAACACTTCTGGGAAAATAGAATGATAAGTAAGAAAGACGGATTTCAGGGTGAGCGGCAGGTGGTTCTGTCGCCGATGCTCGTAAAGATGCAGGAGGAAGACCCTCTGACATCCAGCCTCTTCATTACCGACATCGGCTATTATCCAAAGGCTGAGCACCACCATCGCATCCGGGAGAAAGCCATCAACCAGTATGTACTCATCTATTGCGTAGACGGTAGTGGATTCTATGTAGTAGACGGTAAGCGGTATGATGTCACCAAGAACCAGTACTTCATCCTTCCGGCAGGCAAGCCCCATGAATATGGTTCGAAAGAGGGTCGGCAATGGACTATCTATTGGCTTCATTTCCGTGGTGAGCACGCCCCGGTATTCGCAGAGGGAATCGTTAAGCCTCAAGACATCAATATTACCACTGATTCGAGAATCAAGGACCGGCTTGACATCTTCGAGGAGATACTCAACATCCTGTATACAGGCGAGAGCATCGACGATTTCAGATACGCCTCAAGCCTGCTTCATCACTTCCTCGCCTCAATGCGCTATCTGCAGCAGTTCCGAAGCGCTACTACCAGCAGGCAGGGACGAGGCTCGGCTGACCCTACGGAAGCAGCCATACACTTCATGAACGAGAATATAGAAAACCGGATTACTCTCAATGATATCCTTCGGTATGTAGGATACTCACAGAGTCATTTCTCTGCCCTGTTCAAGAAACAGACTGGCAACAGCCCGCTTGCCTATTTCAACAAGCTGAGAGTGGAGCACAGCTGCAGGCTGCTCAGGCAGACCGACCTGAGAGTGAACCAGATATGCTACAGGATAGGCATAGATGACCCTTACTATTTCTCGCGGCTCTTCTCAAAGCAGATGGGAATGTCGCCCACGAAATATAGGGAATCAACACTGCCTAAAGAATAAAGCCTATTCATTTCAGACTCTCAAGATATTCGCTTGGCAATACCCCGAACTCCTTCTTGAAGCACTTGGCAAAATATTTGGGAGTGTTGAAGCCTACCGCCATTGAAAGTTCGGTCATCTTGATGTTGGGCTTCTCACGGAGTATGCGACAAGCCTCCTTAAGGCGGATGCTGTTGATGAAGGCCGTGATATTCTCACCTGTCAGGGCACGCAGCTTGTTGTAGAGCGTTGACGAAGAGACGCACATATCCGATGCGAACTGTTCGCGGTCATAGTCGGCATCGTCAAGATGCTGCTTCACGCAGTCAATGGCTTTCTGGAGGAACAGCTCGTCGGGCGAAGAGTGCTGTTTCTCCTCTGCCTCAAGAGCCTTGTGAGCTCCCTCAAACTGCTTCATAACCATCATCTCGCGATAGTGCAGCAGCTCACTTACTCGCTGCTGGAGCCTGGCTCGCCGGTTAACACGGGCCTTGTACCACTCCTTGACTCCATAGACAGCTGCTGCCAACAATAAAATATATATAAGATATGCCCACCATGTGAGATACCAAGGTGGCAGCACCCTGACCTCAATGGCATAAGGCAGATCTATCAACCGCCCATAACTGTCGGCAGCGCGAAGTTTCAGGTAATATGTGCCAGAGGGCAGATTCTGATATGTGGCCACACGATTCTGGGCATCGGTATAATGCCAGTCGTGATCATAGCCTTCCAGACAATATGCATATCGGCATTGTTCCTGCTTCTGAAATGACAGCAGCGAAAACTCTATCGAGAATTTCCTGGCATCCGATGGAATCGTTAGTTTTCGCATAAAGAAAGGTTGGTCGCTCGATATTATATTCCGCTGTAGAGAGTCGCGCCACCGATATGGCCTGTCGTCTATTAGCAGGTCTGTGACGATAAGAGACGGTGGTGCTCCCTGCTGCCACTGGTCGATCTTGGCAGGGTCGAAAGAGAAGAAGCCTTTAGAACTGCCATAGAAAAGTTCATTGCCATAGCAGAAAGCTCCATTGGAAGAGAAACTTATGGCCTCGATACCGTCTTCAACATTATAATAGGTGGTGGTGCTCTTTCCCTTGGAAGGTGTCAGCCTTACCAATCCCTTGTCTGTAGACAGCCAGATTTTCCCCATTTTATCGCCCTGGATAGAATAAATCCTGCCCATGCCGATGCTATATCGATGGTTGACTGGCTCGAATCTGTCTTTCTCTTCGTCAAGTAAGAAGAGCCCGCCACTGTTGGATATAGCCCACATCTTGTGGCTTTCATCCTCGAATACTGCGGTTGCCTCGTCAAGAGAATAGTTATTGGCGACAGGGGCATACTGATGATAGGCAAACGACTTGGGATTGCTCAGGCTGCCACTGATGCGGATAATGCCTTGCCCCTCTGTGGCCACCCAGAGGCTATGCTGATGGTCTTCAAGGATAGACAGCACACGGCAGTTGCTGAAGTCACGCCCGTCCTCGCTCATCTTGAGCATGTGACCTTTTGTTTCTGAGAAAGCTATGCCCATTCCACCGTTCAAGCCAACCAATATCGCTCCGTTGGGAAGGGCATGGAAGGCACTCACCTCGAAATCGTCAATAAAGGGAGAGTTGCCACGTGCCAAGAGCCGTGACGGCCCGCCTTCCTTCCAGATCAGTATGCCTAACGAACTGGCAAGCCATACGGTTCCATCGGGACGTCCGATCATGTCAGAGAAGGTCTGTACATATATGCCTTGCTCACTTACCTCGTTTTCCAGTCCAGGGATGTGGTTGTTATAGTAGACCTGATCGGCATTACGGTCGTAGAGAGCCAGGCCATAGGGTTGCAGGCCCAGCCAGAATCTGTTACCATCTGTCGTGAAAATCTTCTTTATACGGTTGACGGGCAACTTAAGCCCTACCGAACTTAGAGTATAAAAGTTGAATGGTGAAGGTTTTGTGCTAAGGTGTACTATACCGTTATTACGGGTAAGGGCCCACAAATTGCCCATTCCATCAGTGACCATATCATAGCAGAAGGTCAATATCGGATAATTCTCCACGTCAGTATCATCATCCAGATCGACACGTGTCAGCCCCTCAATACAGCACCCCCATACTGCATGGCTTACTGAGTCTTCCACCAGACTATGGAACGTACGGAAATCACTCCTTCTGTCATTCATCTTATGCATGTCGGGGGCTGCCTCGTTTTCCGGGTGGTCAAGTCGCACAATGCCATGTTCCCATGTACCGATCCACAGTCGGCCACGCCTGTCCATAAGCATGGTCTGCACTGTGTTGCGCTCACTGAGGCGGGGATAACCAACCATCTTGCCGCTTTTCTTGTTAAGGCGTATCAGTCCTCCCTCCCATGTTCCGATATACAGATTGCCATGAGAATCACCTGCAAGGGAAATGACGCCTACGGGCAGATTTATATCGATAAAATCATCTTTTTTCTCGTCATAGCGCGACACGCCTGCATTGGTGGCTGCCCATATCACACCCTCCGCATCACAAAAGAGCGAATTGATAAGGCGGGCCTGGTCGCCTTTCAGGTGATATGTCTTGAAGGTGCCCTGCCGGCGATCATAACGAGCCAGACCGTCGCGAGTTCCTATCCATAGCCTGTCTAACTTGTCTTCTGCTATAGAACGCACGTAGTTGTTGGGCAGGATACCTGGAGTATAGGCACTATTGCGATAAGCTCTAAAACGATGCCCGTCATACGACCGTAATCCCAGATCTGTCCCAACCCACATCAACCCATAGTGGTCGAACATAAGTTCGTGGGCTTCATCGATACCTTGAACAGGAGTCTGCGACATTATCCTAAGAGGAACATGATGTGCATCAGAGGCATGACAAAAAGCCAATACTATAATTATTAATAATAGTCTACGCATCATTAGTCTTATTAGTTAGCAGGTGATTTTGCGTGCAAAGATATAAAAAATACATCAAAAGCCAAAAGAAAAGGTAAAAATAACGATTCGTTCCCCCAAAATAATGATATTGGGACGTTGATTTAAATCAATTGCACTACCTTTGCCGAGCAATCAAATCACTAACAATTAAGTATGAAGAAAACCCTACTATTGACTGCACTGTTTGCAGTAGCACTAATGACAACGGCTGGTGCCAAGACGAAAAAGACGCTCACGGAAAAAGACATGGGCGCTTATCTCTTTACGTATTTCAACGACCCGACTCACTCGCTCTTTATGGCCATCAGCTACGACGGCTATACCTTTACGGCAGTCAATAATGGCGAGCCTATCATTTCCGGCGATTCCATCGCTGACCAGCGAGGCATACGCGACCCGCATATCTACAGGGCCCCTAATGGGAAGTTCTACATCACGATGACCGACCTGCACGTGTTTGGAAAGGAGAAAGGACTGCGAGCCACCCGATGGGAACGGCCAGACAAATACGGCTGGGGCAACAACCGAGGCCTGGTTCTTATGGCCAGCGACGACCTCATCCACTGGACACACCACGAGGCAAGAATCGACAAGCTGTTCCCAGAGAAGTTCGGTGAACTGGGATGTGCCTGGGCGCCACAGACCATCTGGGATCCGGAGAAGGGAAAGGCGATGGTATACTTCACCATCCGCCAGCAAGCCGGAGGGCGTACCAAACTGTATTACAGCTATGCTGATGATGACTTCACTACGCTGGTGACAGAGCCTCAGCTGCTCTTCGAATATCCCGATGAAAAGATACAGGTGCTCGATGCCGATATCTGCCCGATACCTGAAGGGCTACGGGTAGGCGACGGTAAGTCGGGAATTGGCCGCTATTTCATGACCTATGTGGCTCAGGAGAATCCCGGTGGCATAAAGTACATGATTTCTGATAAAATCAACCATTTCAACGACTATCATGCAGAGCAGATAGATGCAGAGACGAAAGGCTGTGAGGCTCCAAACGTATGGAAGCGCATCGGAGAGAACAAGTGGGTGGTGATGTATGATATCTATAGCATACAGCCTCATAACTTCGGATTCGTAGAGACATCCGACTTCAAGACCTTCAAGCCTCTTGGACGGTTTAACGAAGGTGTGATGAAAGCCACGAACTTCTCTTCTCCAAAGCATGGCAGTGTTATCCACATCACCAAGGCAGAGGCCAAGCGTCTGGAGAAATACTGGAATGCGCGTCAGCAGCAACCGAAGCAGATCTGCTCCGGAGAAATCTGGCCAGACGCCAGTGGGCGCCATATCAATGCCCACGGTGGAGGCATAATGAAATATAAAGATACATGGTATTGGTTTGGCGAGAACAAGTGCGACACCACGTCATCGGCAATGATAGGCGTGATGTGCTATGCCTCGAAGGACCTGCTGCACTGGCAGAACTGCGGCGTTGCACTGAGTGTAAGCGATACGAAAGGCAGCGACATAGAGCGCGGATGCATACTGGAGCGTCCGAAGGTTATATATAATAAGGTGACGGGGAAATTCTGCATGTGGTTCCATCTGGAACTGAAAGGCAAGGGCTATAGCGCCGCCCGATATGGTGTTGCCGTCAGCGACAAGCCCGAAGGTCCATATAAGTTCCTATATTCCAGTCGCGCCAATCCAGGAACATATCCTGTGGAGTTCAAGGAAAAGGAACTTGCAGTTCTCGACACGCTCAATGCAGACAACTTCAAGAAGTGGTGGACGCCAGATTGGCGCAAGGCCATAGAACAGGGCCTCTTCCTGAAACGCGACTTTGGCACTGGTCAGATGGCACGAGACATGACCCTCTATGTCGATGAAGACGGCAAAGCCTATCACATCTTCTCGTCGGAGGATAATCTGACACTGCACATAGCAGAGCTGACAAACGACTATCTTCACCATTCCGGCCGTTACACCCGTGTAGCCCCCGGAGGTCAGAACGAGGCACCTGCCATCTTCAAGAAAGACGGGACTTACTGGATGATCACCAGTGGCTGCACCGGCTGGGCTCCCAATGAGGCACGTATGTTTTCCGCCCCGTCGATCTGGGGGCCTTGGACACAGCATCCTAACCCCTGCCGCGGACCGAAGCAGGAGATCACCTTCGAAGGACAGAGCACGTACATCCTGCCATACGGCGACGGATTTATCTTCATGGCAGATATCTGGCGCCCCAAGCACCCCAGCGACGCACGTTACATCTGGCTACCCATCAGCTTCGAAGACGGAAAGCCGGTCATCAGGTGGCAGAATCAGTGGAATCCCGATCAAATGGTGCAGAAATAATGATTTGTTCCCCCAAAATCACGATGAGGGGACGTTGATATAAATCAATTGCACTACCTTTGCACCCAGAATCCGCAATCGTTTTTATGTATCATCATTTATTACTAATTAATTTATAACTTAAACAACAACTAAATGAAGTGTGCTAATTTTACTCTTTCATCAAAGAAGCTATGCTTCGTGATGACGTTGGCAGCAGGAATGACAGCATTCCCATTGCCGACTATGGCCGACCCGGCTGTTCAGCATGTCCAGCAAGCTGGTGCTGTGAAAGGCCAGGTGACAGACAAGAGCGGTGAACCCATTATCGGTGCTACCGTGAAAGTAAAAGAAGTTGCCAATGTCGGTACTGTTACCGATTTCGACGGCAATTTTGAATTAAAAAACACCCCCCCCAGCGGAACGTTGGTTATCTCTTACATCGGCTACACCACAAAGGAAGTAGCTTACAGAAACGGTCAGGCACTCAACGTCACCATCGAGGAAGACACCAAGACCCTGCAGGAAGTAGTGGTAGTAGGTTATGGTACGATGCGTAAGAAGGACCTGACGGGTTCTGTAGTACAGATCGACCCCAGCAAGATAGCCGACCAGAATCCTGGTAGTGTTCAGGACCTTCTGCGCGGCACGCCTGGTCTGCAGATCGGATTCGACTCATCAGCCAAAGGTTCTGGTGCCAGCATCCAGCTGCGTGGTCAGAACTCACTATATACAGACGGCTCGCACAACTCACCTCTTATAATATTAGACGGTATGCAGTTCGCCGGTGAACTCTCCGAGATCAATCCTGACGACATCGAGCAGATTGACGTGCTGAAGGATGCTTCATCAGCTGCCATCTACGGTGCAAAGGCTGCAAGCGGTGTTATCATCATCACCACAAAGAAAGGTAAGGAAGGCAAGCCGGTCATCAACGTAAGCGTGAACCTCGCTGCCAACACAAAGGCAGGATATCGCGACGTGTTCGGTCCCGATGAATACATGAGATACCGCGAGGACTGGTACAAGGCCCAGACCTACGGTTATCGTGAGGACGGCACATGGGGCTACTACGGCAAGGACAGCGGCATTCCCGTTGGATACTATGACAACTTCAACAACCTTGGTCAGTACGGCATCTCTCAGGATCAGTGGGCAAGCAACGGTCCTAAGACCTCACAGGCCGGTGAGTCGATGCTCAGCCTCTATGCACGACGCATGGGCTTCGATGCAGATGCTGCCGTAGTGATGGAGAACTTCCTTGCCGGCAAGACTTACAACTGGGAGGATGCAACATACCGCACAGGCTTCAACCAGGACTACAACGCAAGCATGTCGGGAGCTACCGATAAGGTCAACTACTATCTCGGCTTCGGTTACCTGAGGAACCAGGGTGCCATCCAGGGAGATGACTACCACGCTTATCGTGCCAACATGAAGCTGAATGCCAAGATTACCGACTGGCTGGAAATCGGCGCCAATGTGAACTTCCAGGATCGTAGCGACACTTCTTCACCTGTACCACGCGGCAGTAACTACTGGGATGACAACCAGCTGCGCGAGTCGCCCTACGCCTCACGCTACGATGCTGACGGCAATGAGATGCAGTACCCACGTACGGGCAACCCAACCAACGGCGGTTACAACTACCACTTCCAGCAGCAGTACATCGACCTGGAGAAGGGTTACACTGTGCTGAACACCATCTTCAACGCTAAGGTGACACTGCCTTATGGCTTCACATACCAGTTTAACATCGCACCACGACTCCAGTGGTTCTACGACCGCTACTGGATGTCGGCAGCACTGCCTGACAGCAAGGCCTCTGACCGAGGTTCAAACCGTAACTCTTCGAAGTCATACAACTGGAACCTGAACAATACGCTGACATGGGATCGCACATTCGCTGATATCCACCATTTCACCGTTACTCTCGTACAGGAAGCAGAAGAGAACCGCTATTGGAGCGACAATATCTCTGCACGCAACATCACACCAACCGACGTGCTTGGATTCCACTATATCTCTGGTGCCAACAAGGAGCAGAGCTCTTTCTCTACCAACGATACTCACTACACAGCAGCCGCATATCTGGGACGTCTGTTCTATGGATTAATGGACCGCTATATGCTGACAGCTACCGTACGTCGTGACGGATACTCTGCTTTCGGACAGAACAACCCATGGGCAAACTTCTGGTCACTCGGTGCCAGCTGGGTACTCTCTGAGGAGAAGTTCGCAGAGGACTGGAAGTGGCTTGACATGGCTAAGCTCCGCGTCAGCTATGGTACCAACGGTAACCGCTCGCTCAAGGATACATACCTGGCACTCTCAAACCTTGCCAACGGAGGTCTTTATGCATACTATAAGTACGGTTCTACATCACAGGAAGTGCTCAATGCCCTCAGCGTAAGCCGACTGGGTAATCCTAACCTGGAGTGGGAGAAGACTTCTTCTTGGAACTTCGGTGTTGACTTCTCTGTCCTCAACCGCCGTATCTCAGGTAGCATCGATATCTACCACAAGCGTACCCACGACATGATTATGGCTCAGCGCCTGCCTAACTTCACCGGTTTCGGAAGTATCACCACCAACCTCGGTGAGGTTACAAATACCGGTTTCGAGATTACACTGAACACCCGTAACATCGATACCAAGAACTTCACTTGGAACACATCGCTGGGCTTCTCTTACAATAAGAACAAGATCAAGCACCTCTACTACGAGTACGACGAGGATGGCAATGAGATCGACGATACCAGCAACGGCTGGTTCATCGGCAAGCCAATCGGTGAGATCTGGTACTGGGAGACTGACGGTATCTGGCAGGCTGACGAGGCTGCAGAGGCTGCCAAGGTGAACCAGAAGCCTGGTGACCCGAAGGTAATCAACCACTGCACAGACGATGACAAGGCTGACGGAACACCTGTATACAACGATAAGGACCGCGTATACCAGGGCACAACCCAGCCACCAGTTTACTGGAACATGCGTAACGACTTCACCTTCTTCAAGGACTTCACATTCTCCTTCTCTATGTACAGCTACATGGGACACAAGAGCCGTGCAGGATACTGGCTCAATGGCGACAACTCCGGTTCTATGTTCACTCAGACATGTAACACCTATAAGAAGGAATACTGGACACCGGACAATCCTACCAACGAGTATGGTCGTCTGAATGCCGTAGGTCCTTCTGGCGTAACAGGTATCGAAAAGGTTTACAACCGCAGCTTCGTTCGTCTGGACAACATCACCCTGGGCTATACACTCCCCAGACAGCTCACAAACAAACTGGGCATCCAGCGCGTTCACGTAACAGCCGGTATCAACAATGTATTCACCATCGACAGCTGGGAGTACGGCGATCCTGAGACAGGAGGCTTTGCCAACCGCCAGTTCCAGTTCGGTCTGAACGTAACACTCTAACAATTGATCATCATTATAAAAAAACGAAAGATATGAAAACCAAGAATATATTCAAGGGTGGCGTGACCCTGATGGCGATGGCCTCAGTGATGACAGGCTGTACATCTGACTTCCTGGAGCAGGACCCGCTGTCATTCTATGAGCCAGCCACAACATACAGCACAGAGGCTGGTCTGCAGGCTGCCCTCGCACAGTGCGACAAACAGTTGAAAACCTACCGCATCGACGGTAACTGGAACAATGTCGGTATCTTCACCAACTACCTCATGTCCGACGTAGGAATGTATGCCAAGACCGATATGGGCGGTGGCTTCCAGGACAATTTCGATGCCAAGCTCACACCTACTTCAGGTATGGCTGGCGGAGGTGACGGAAACTACATGCAGCGCTTCTGGGATCAGGGCTATAGCATGGTGAAGTATGCCAACACCATCCTTTCATACATCGACCAGGTGAAAGACCTTGACGATGCTACTCGTAATGCCTACAAAGGCCGTGCGTATTTCCATCGTGCATACGCTTACTATAACCTCGCCCTGCAGTTCGGCGACATACCCCTCGTGACAAAGCTTATCAGCGTGCCTAAGCGCAACTACACATCTACCAGCAAGGAAGCCATCTTCAAGATGCTCGTACACGACCTGGAGTTTGCCGTACAGCACGTGCCCTCACAGGCAAAAATGGCTTACGTAGGACAGGTGAACCAGGAGGGCTGCATGCACCTGCTCGTGAAGTGCTATCTCGCTGTTGGCGAATATGCCAAGGCTGAGTCGGTTGCTACCGACCTGATTACCAATCACGGTCTGAAGCTCATGACTGAGCCATTCGGCACCTGGCAGCCTTCTGGCAACGAGAAGACCTGGAAGGTGACCCGCAACGTGGTATGGGACCTGCACCGCACACCGAATATCGCCGACCCATCCAACAAGGAGACTATCATGATGATCTCCAACTCGAACGACCAGGACTTCACCACCTATAACATCATGCGTGCCTGCTTCGCTCACTGGAGCAACGGTATCATCCGTGACCCACACGGACTTGGCGGCCCTGGACAGAACATCGCCCGCAACAACGGCAACTATAACGAGACTCTCGACTGGGTACGCGTTGCCGGACGTGGTATCGCCCTGAACCGTACTTCTTACTATTACAACAAGACCATCTGGATGTATGATAACGACGAGACTGACTGGCAGGACCTGCGCCACAACCGTGAGGTAGGTAACTGGATGGAGATGGAGGACTTCAAGTACAACAACAAGAAGTCAGACTTCTATGGCAAGAACTACCAGCTCTATGCTACAGAGGACTATGTAGACCCATCAGATCCTTCAAAGATACTTGTTCACAAGGGTGACATCCTCTGCTCAGACACTATCCGCAGCTGGTATCCTACACCACTCTACCAGCTCTATATCCTCGATACACCTAACGAGCTGAACATGGGGGCCAACCAGTTCCAGGGAGCTTCAGGCAAGGGTGCCAATGGCGACATGTACCTCTTCCGCCTGGCTGAGACCTATCTGCTTCGCGCTGAGGCCCGTCTGTATCAGGGCAATGCATCTGGCGCCGCTGACGACGTGAATGCTATCCGCCGCCGTGCCAATGCCAAGAAGATGTACACAGGTGCTGAGATGAACATCGGCGTCATCATGTCAGAGCGTGCCCGCGAACTCTACCTCGAGGAGTTCCGTCAGGCAGAGATGGCACGCGTAAGCTGGTGCCTCGCACGCAGTGGAGTGGCCGATGAGTGGGGCAACAAGTACGACCTGAACACATGGGACAAGCAGGAGGGTACCGACCTCAATGGCGGTAGCTACTGGTATCGTCGCTGCACCACATACAATGTGTTCAACCACGACTACGGCAAGGGTCAGCAGGGTAACCAGACCTACGAGTACAAGATCAACAAGCACAACCTGTTCTGGCCTGTACCCAACTCTGCAATCACAGCCAACAACAAGGGCCAGCTGCGCCAGAACTTCGGCTATGACGGCTATGACGAAAGTATCCCAATGTGGACTAACTGGGAGGATGCCGTTGCCGATGAGGAATCTGCCGACTGACGTTTTATTCATACATAGTTTAGTTAAAGGTTAGTATTTTCTAAAGGTGGAGGGGCGGTCTATTAGCGTTTAGGCTGCCCCTTTTATTTAGTTTTAACTAACTGTATATAGAAGCTTTAAAAAGAAATTTGTATCTTTGCAGCAAAAATATGCCAACATTATGAAAAGACTACTATTATTAGCATGCCTGCTTAACACATTGGCGGCTCAGGCAAAGCAATGGACAGCTGACGAAGTAAGGAATATCATCAGCAGAGTAAACACCTACTGGCAGACAAACAACCCTGCCGAAGTGCGGTCGTTCTGGGATAACGCTGCCTACCACACCGGAAACATCGAGGTGTATAAGCTCTTTTCGGAGAAGGAAGGAAAAAAGGATGATACTGAATGGACGAAAGAAAGACAACAGATGCTGGACTATAGCATCCGCTGGGCAGAACACAACCAGTGGAAAGGAGCCAAAGAACCAGACCCTGCCAAGTGGAAATACAAGAACTACGGCGAAGGTCAGGATTATGTCCTCTTCGGTGACTGGCAGATCTGCTTCCAGACATATATCGACTTGTATCTTATCGGTAACGGACAGCAACCAGTATCCAATACCCAAGACCCCAAGATCAAAAGAGCCATCGAGGTGATGAGCTATGAGGCCGACTCGAAGGCCAGCGACTACTGGTGGTGGGCCGATGCCCTCTATATGGTAATGCCTGTCATGACCAAGATGTACAAACTGACTGGAGACACCAAATATCTGCGCAAGCTATATGAGAATCTCCTCTACAGCGACAGCATCATGCTCGACAAGGAGACCGGTCTCTACTTCAGGGATGGCAAATACATCTATCCGAAACATAAGACAGCCAACGGAGAGAAGGACTTCTGGGCTCGCGGCGATGGATGGGTTCTGGCAGGACTTGCCAAGGTGCTGCAGGATATGCCAGAGACCTATGTCCGTCAGCCTTTCTTCGTAGAGAAGTACGTTAATCTGGCACGCGGCGTAAAGAAACTGCAGCAGCCACAAGGTCACTGGACTCGCTCAATGGCCGACCCTGAGCAGGCTCCCGGCTATGAGACCAGTGGAACGGCATTCTTCTGCTACGGACTGCTGTGGGGAGTAAATCACGGTTATCTCTCAAAGAAGGAATTCGGCACAACTATCGACAAGGCATGGAACTATCTTACAAAAATCGCCCTGCAGAAGGACGGAAAGGTGGGATATGTCCAGCCGATAGGTGAACGCGCTATACCTGGACAGACCGTAGACGCAAACTCTCAGGCCAATTTCGGTGTAGGCGCATTCCTCCTGGCTGCCTGCGAATACTGCAGATACCTTGAAAAATAAGAAAGTGATGACGGCAGCATATATCTTGCAAATGCAAAAGGCAAAGGTAATAGCATGCTTGCTCCTTTACCTTCTTGCCTCCTCGCCAGTAGCCGCACAGCTTGTGCCCAAGGCTGACGATGCCTTTTGGCGCGACTCTGTGCCACAGGAGATGCGTCAGAGCTATATAAAATATGGAGAGCAGTATCTGGGCAGAGAGTGGACAGCTCTGCCCTGGACTGTCTTCGCAGAGAACAAGATAACAGGCAATCGCGTAAACTACGAGAATATCTGTTTTGAGAAGCGCCGCCATCTGGCTGCTCTCGTAATGGCAGAAATACTCGAAGGAACGGGGCGTTTTACCAACGATATCATTGATGGAATCGGTAGTTTCTGTGAAGAGACATGGTGGGGAATACCTGCCCATTACGGCAAGCATATACCATTTCAGGATATCCAGGAAGTAGATCTTTTCAATGCCGAGACAGCCAGCCTGATCGTCTGGACAAGATATATGCTCGAAAAGCAGCTTGATGCATTCTCACCCGACGTTTGTAAGCGCATCGACAGGGAGATAGAGAACCGCATTCTCAAACCTGCCCTTGCCAAGAACTACTGGTGGAAGACAGCCGGCATGAACTGGAACCCCTGGATATGCAGCAACTGGCTCACCTGTGTGCTCGTCTGCGAGAAAGACGAGGCCCGCAAGGCTGAGGCTATCGCACAGATAAAGAAAGCCACAAAGGCATTTATCGATGCCTATCCAGAAGACGGCGGATGCGACGAAGGACCTGGCTATTGGGACAGGGCTGCCGCCTCGATGTTCGAGGTATTGCGACTGCTGCCAGATTTCTCAGATGATGCCGATAAAATCAGGAAAATGGCAGCCTATTCCTATAAGACATATATAGGCAACGACTACTGTGTGAACTTTGCCGATGCCCACGAGAACAAGGCCGTTCAGCAGGTGAACATCGTGTATCCCTTCGGACTATGGCTCAACGACAAGACCATGCGTGAGTTCGGAGCCTATCTTGGCCTGAGGAAAGGAGTCCTGGAACATCCGGCAAAACTCTACGACAAGAGCGGCAACTTCCCCACCCTCGGCAGAGAACTATTCTTCCTGCACGATATCAGCCATTTCATCGCGGAAAAGCCCAATGAGCCACTGCTGAAAGACGCCTGGCTGCCCAACCTGCAGATCATGACGGCACGCCGCGGAGACTGCTTCGTTGCCATGAAAGGCGGACATAACGGCGAGAGCCATAATCACAATGACGTTGGCTCATTCCTTGTATATATAGATGGCGAGCCACTGTTCATCGACCCTGGCGTAGGAGAATATACTGCCAAGACATTCAGCAAGAGCCGATACGAGATATGGACCATGCAGTCGGGCTATCACAATCTGCCACAGATAAACGGCATCGACCAGAAAGACGGAAAGGCGTTTGCCGCCAAGGTCATAAGCCATAAAGACGGACAGCTGACGCTCGACATTGCAGGAGCCTACCCTGCTGAGGCTGCAGTAAAGTCGTGGAAACGAACGGTCACAGCCACGAAGTCGGGCATATCTGTCACTGAAGACTACGAACTCAGCGATTTCATCGCTCCCACACGCCTGATGCTGATGACAACCAACCGTGATGCCCTCAAGCATATAAGCTATAACTCCAACCAACTGGAAGCTACCATTGAGGACATCAGCGACAAGCTCGACCCTCTGCTGCAGGGGATGTGGGGCAAGGAGATGTACCGCATCGTACTGACGATGAAATCAGCTAAGACAAAACAACAGATAAGATATAAAATCCACTAATAACAGAAACGCAATGAGAAAGATCACATCCATACTGGTATTGCTGCTTATCCTGACGACAGCGGCCCAGGCAAAGAAGACAAAGACCCAAGAACAGACCGACCGCCAGTACTGGTGCTCACTGGCATACAAGATGGCACAGCCCGTGCTGGAGAACATGGCAAGGGGCGAGCTGCAGAAGAACATGAAGACGGAGTTCTCGCCCTCGTTCGACAATCGCGACCGTAGTGTGGTATATATGGAGACCTTCGGCCGCCTGATGGCAGGCATCGCCCCCTGGCTGGCACTGCCGGATGACGACAGCGCAGAGGGCAAGCAGCGCAAGCAGCTCCGTGAGTGGGCTCTCGCAGCATACAAGAACTCCGTAGACCCCAACTCTCCCGACTATCTCTGCTGGGGTAAGGCTGGTCAGAATCTCGTCGACGCAGCCTATATAGCCGAGTCATTCCTTCGTGCATGGGATGCTCTGTGGATTCCTCTCGATGAAATCACAAAACAGCGATATATCAAGGAGTTTCAGGGCCTGCGCAAGATTGACCCACCATACACCAACTGGTTTCTCTTCTCGTCAACCATCGAGAGCATGCTCGCCAAGGCAGGAGCCCAGTACGATGAGTTCCGTGTGAATACCGCCTGCCGAAAGGTTGAAGAGTGGTATATAGGCGACGGATGGTATGCCGACGGTCCAGTATTCGCCTTCGACTACTACAGCAGCTACGTCTTCCATTCCATGTATCTTGAGACTCTGCAGGCAATGGTAGACGCCAAGGCCAATACCCGAATCGACTACAAGAAATACCATGAGCGTGCCCTCAAGCGTGCCCAGAAGTTCGCCATCATCCTCGAGAGGTTTATCTCTCCTGAAGGCACATTCCCCGTAATCGGAAGGTCTACACCTTATCGTCTGGCTGCGATGCAGCCCCTGGCTCTGATTGCCTGGTATCAGAAGCTGCCTAAGGATCTCTCCAACGGTCAGGTACGCGCTGCACTGACAAAGGTGATGCACCGCATGTTTGACATCCAGCAGAATTTCAACGATGCCGGCTATCTCACCATCGGCTTCTGCGGTTCACAGCCTGAGACGGCCGACTGGTACACCAACAACGGCTCTCTCTACATGACCTCTCTGGCATTCATGCCCTTAGGTCTCCCTGCCGATCATCCCTTCTGGACCGATGCCCCACAGCCCTGGACACAGGTAAAAGCCTGGGGTGGACAGCCCTTCCCCAAGGATCATCGCTGGGCAGACGACATCCAGACTCGCGATAAGTGGTAATTAACTTCTCTCTTTGACGGCTACTTCTTCTTGTCCTTGGCGCTCTTTGCAAACTCAAAAAGCGACTGTGGCAGATGACAGTAGCCGTCAGGGTTTTTATCGAGATAGTCCTGATGATACTCCTCAGCTGTATAGAAGTTCTTCAGCTGAGATTTCTCTACCACCAGGGGCTGCTGATAATTCTTCTGCTCTTCCTGGTATACCTTTTCAATAACAGGAAGATCGTTGGAATCGGTGAAATATATTCCCGTGCGATAGCGAGTGCCTTCATTATGCCCCTGCTTGTTAAGGCTTGTAGGGTCAATAGCCTTGAAGAACATCTGCAACAAGAACTCAAGGCTCACCACCTGTGGGTCGTATTTCACATACACCGTTTCTGCGAATCCCGTCTGGTCTGTGTAGACTTCCTTATACGTCGGGTTTTCAGTATGCCCGTTGGCAAACCCCACTTCCGTTTCCAAAACTCCTTCAATCTGTTTGAAGTAATGCTCCGTTCCCCAGAAGCATCCTCCGGCAAAGTAAATTTCCTTCATTTTATCCATTTTCAATTGTAATTACATTTCTCTGATGATGTCGGCTAAAGGATCTCCCTTGCAATCCAGGCACAAGCCTCAGCATCAGCGAGGGCGTGGTGGTGATTCTCAAGACGATAGCCGCATTCGGCAGCAACGGTATGTAGCTGATGGTCTGCCAGATAGCGGAAAGCCCGACGCGAAGCTACAAGAGTGCAATGGAACTCATAGTCAGGATAGTCCATCTGATAGCAGCGGAAGACGGCTTTCAGGCAACTCTCGTCGAACGCCTTATTATGAGCTACGAGGGGTAAGCCCTCTATGAGAGGCTCTATCTGTTTCCAGACCTTAGGAAATACAGGGGCCTCATCAGTATCCTCTCGAGTTAGCCCATGCACCCGGCTGCACCAATAGTTATAATAGTTCGGTTCAGGCTGAATCAGTGAATAGAACTTATCCACTATCTCCCCGCCCCTAACTATCACGACACCAACAGAGCAGACGCTCGTCCGCTCATTATTGGCTGTCTCAAAGTCTATCGCCGCAAAATCCTGCATATTTACTAATTTTGTTGCAAAGTTACACATTTTTATTAACTAAAGTATACAACTGAGTCAAAATGTTAC
>DGTJ01000076.1 GCA_002393725.1 Prevotella sp. UBA4339
ACTACCAATTGCCTCTGGCACAAAGCGAACTGGAGGTTAGACAGCTCTTCGAGAAACTCGGGGAAGAGAACAGACAGCTCACCTGTTTCGCAGGTATGGGTGTGTACGATCACTATACCCCGTCTGTCATACCATATCTCTTGCAGCGCTCTGAGTTCCTCACGTCCTATACTCCTTATCAGGCAGAGATATCACAGGGCACGCTTCACTATATCTTCGAGTATCAGTCGATGATGGCAGAACTGACGGGTATGGATATCTCCAATGCCTCGATGTACGACGGCTCTACTGCCGCTGCTGAGGCGATGATGATGGCCGTGGCTGCAGGCAAGAAGTGCAATAAACTGCTGATTTCGAAGACCTGCGACGTCAATGTCTGGCGTGTTATGCAAACCTATGCCTCTCATCATGGCATAACCATCGAGTTTGCTTCATCCAAGGATGGTGTCACCGACCTCGACGACGTAAAGGCGAAGCTGGCAGAAGGCGGATATGCAGGTGTGTTCGTACAACAGCCTAATGTCTATGGTATCGTAGAGGACTTTACCGGCTTTGCCGATGCCTGCCATGACGCGAAGGCTCTATTCATTATCGACAGTGTGGCTGCTGACCTCGCTGTGCTCAAGACTCCGGGCGAGTGGGGGGCTGACATCGCTGTGGGCGACGGTCAGAGCCTGGGCATACCGATGTCGTTCGGTGGACCGTACGTAGGATATATGTGCTGCACGGAGAAACTCATTCGTAAGATGCCGGGACGTATCGTCGGTATGACCAGGGATGAAAGAGGACAGAGGGCTTTCGTGCTCACTCTCCAGGCCCGCGAACAGCATATACGTCGTCAGAAGGCTACATCCAACATCTGCTCCAACCAGAGTCTGATGGCATTATGGGTCACCGTCTACATGTCACTGATGGGCAAGCAGGGACTCAGGGAGGCTGCAGAACTGTCTTACGCAGGAGCACACTATCTCTGCGACGAACTGCTGAAGACAGGACGCTTCTCTCTGGCTTACGACAAGCCTTTCTTCAATGAGTTCTATGTGAAGTACGACGGTGATGCTGATACACTCCACCAGCGGTTCGTCGAAGCCGGTTTCTTCGGTGGAATAAACTTTGAGGATGGATTCCTCTTTGCTGTCACGGAGAAACGTACAAAGGAAGAAATTGATAACCTCGTAAAAATTGCTGCACTATGAATAATCGACTTTACGGAAACCTGATCTTCGAACTCTCAAAAGAAGGCCGCAAGGGCTATAGCCTTCCAAGAAACAACTTCGGTGAGAAATACAAGGTGCCTGCAGCAATGCGTCGTGCGGAGGATGCTCAGTTGCCTGAGTGTGACGAACTGACGGTGGTGCGCCATTACACCAACCTCTCTAACAATAACTTCGGTGTGGATACAGGATTCTATCCGCTGGGATCATGCACCATGAAGTACAACCCCAAGGTCAACGAGGAGGTTGCTGCCATGCCGCAGTTCCAGAACCTCCATCCCATGCAGCCTGAGCATACCGTAGCAGGTGCTGAGGCCCTGATAGCTATGCTTGAGAAGTCGCTCTGTGCCCTCACGGGTCTGGCTCACTTCACGTTCAAGCCGTACGCAGGCGCTCATGGTGAGCTGACAGGACTAATGACCATCGACAACTATCATATCTCACGTGGTGACACAGCCCGTAAGAAGGTGATCGTGCCCGACAGCGCACACGGTACTAATCCTGCCTCTGCTGCTGTCTGCGGACTGGAGATAATAGAGGTGAAGTCGCTGGCCGACGGTACCGTTGACTTCGATGACCTGAAGCGTATCGTGGCAGAACAGGGCAGTGAGATCTCTGCAATGATGATGACCAATCCCAATACTCTCGGACTCTTCGAGGTACGTATCCCTGAGATTGCGAAGCTCATACACGACTGCGGAGGACTGATGTACTACGACGGAGCCAACCTGAACCCGATGCTCGGTGCTTGTCGTCCTGGTGACATGGGATTCGACGTGATGCACATCAACCTTCACAAGACATTCTCCACCCCTCATGGAGGCGGAGGTCCCGGTTCCGGTCCTGTGGGAGTGCGCGAGGGACTGCAGGAGTTCTTCCCCTTCGTGTCACCTTACAACGGCAACTTCGGGGTGATGATGCGTGCATACGCCTATATCCTCTCCCTGGGACGTGACAACGTAAAGTATGTTGGACCGCTGGCTACTCTCAATGCCAACTATATCAAGGAGTCGCTAAAGGATGTCTACGAACTGCCTATCGACACCACGTGCTGCCATGAGTTCGTCTTCGACGGACTGAAGGACAAGTCCACAGGAGTCACCACGATGGACGTGGCAAAGCGTCTGCTCGACTACGGCTACCATGCTCCTACCATCTATTTCCCACTGCTCTTCCATGAGTCACTGATGATAGAACCTACGGAGAACGAGTCGAAGGAGACCCTCGACAGTTTCATCGACGTGATGCGTAAGATAGCTGAGGAGGCGAAGACCGACCCGGATCTGGTGAAGTCAGCTCCGCACGACACACCTATCAGCCGTGTTGACGATGTCCTCGCTGCCAAGCATCCGATAGTCACTTATCGCCAGCTCTTAGCAGACAAGTCATAGTTTCTAACTCAAAATTTCTGATTTCAGATTATGATTACTACTGATTTGATCATCATCGGAGCAGGTCCTGGAGGCTATCGTGCAGCAGAATACGCTGCCAAGAACGGCCTTAAGGTAGTCATCTTCGAGTGCTCTGAAGTTGGAGGCACATGTCTCAATGTGGGCTGCATACCCACGAAGACCTACGTTCACTCAGCCACCTTCGATGAGGCTCGTGAGCGTATGGCTTCTGTCGTACCACAACTGCGTGCTGGGGTAGAGGGGATCCTCTCTCACCCCAACATCAGTCTTGTGCGCGAGAAGGCTCAGTTTGGTGAAGGCGTGGTTCTTGCAGGAGGAGAGCAATACACCGCTCCCAACATCATCATCGCCACCGGTTCAGAGACCAAATGGCTTCCTATAGAAGGAGTCCGCACCAATCCTCATGTTGTCGATTCCACAGGTTTACTCAATCTCCAGGAGTTGCCCAGGCGCCTCTGTATCATCGGTGCCGGAGTCATAGGCATGGAGTTTGCCTCCGTGTTCCATCGTTTCGGTTCCGAGGTCACTGTGATAGAGTACCTCAAGGAGTGCCTGCCAGCCCTTGACAGCGACATTGCCAAGCGTCTGCGCAAGCTTATGGAGAAAGACGGTATCACGTTCCACATGCAGTGTGCCGTAAAGCACATCACCGATGGCATCGTGACCTTCGAGACGAAGAAAGGTCAGCAGGAAACCGTAGAAGCCGATATCATCCTTATGGCCACAGGTCGCAAGCCCCGCACCTCCGACCTGTCCCTTTCCTCCATCGGCATCACCCCATCCCCCACCGGTTCCCTCCCCGTCGATTCCACCTTCCGTCTCCTTCCCCCATCCTCAGGAATGAACATTTCTCCTTCCTCCTTCCTCCTTCCTCCTTCCTCGCATCCCTCCTCATCCTCGTCTCCGAACATTCCTCATTCCACCTTCCACATTCCACATTCCACGTCTTTCTTCTCCATTGGCGACTCCAACGGTCTCCAGCTCCTTGCTCACGCAGCAGAGATGCAGGCCATCCATGTCGTAAACCATATTCTCGGCAAGTCCGACAACATCCGTTTCGACATCATGCCAGCCGCAATCTTCACCTCTCCCGAGGCAGCATGTGTAGGACCATCGGAAGATCAGCTGAAGTCACAGGGCATCGATTATGTTTGTAAGAAGTCCTTTTGGCGTTCCAATGGCAAGGCATTGGCAATGAACGAGAGTGAAGGACTTCTGAAGCTTTTTGTCTCATCATCCGATGGAATGATACTTGGTTGTCATGCCTATGGTTCTCATGCATCCGATATAGTTCAGGAGGTCAGTGTTCTGATGTGTAAGTCCACCACCATCCATGAGCTATCCGACATGGTCCACATCCATCCGACCCTCTCTGAAATACTAAGAAACGCTGCGGATTCCTGATCCGCAGCGTTTCTCTTCCTCCCCACATCCCGCTCTGACTTTCCAAAAGCATTTTATCAAAAAGAAAAATATCCTTATTTTACTTCGGAACCCCGTTTTTTAAGGGGTAACAACTATACGTCAGAACACCTAAAAAGTTTTTGGATGCTTACCATTAAAAGATCTCCGCTCGCCTCTGCCTCTTGTCTCGTCCATTAAAAGATCTCCGCTCGTCTCTGCCTCTTGGCTAGTCCAAGATTTCTGTTGTGCTAGGGAAATCGCCGCTCTGCATGCCGCTTGTCTCGTCCAAGACCTTTGTTGTGTTAGGAAATCGCCGTTCTGCATGCCGCTTGTCTCGTCCACGAACTATGTTGTGTTAGGAAATCGCCGCTCGGCATGCCGCTTGTCTCGTCCAAGAACTCTGTTGGGTCAAACAATCGCCGCTCGCCTCTGTCTCTTGGTTCATCCATTAAATAATTGCGCTCGCCTCTGCCTCTTGGTTTGTCCAAGATTTCTGTTGCGCTAGGAAATCGCAACTCTGTTGCGTAAAAACTCTATCGCTCGCCCTTTAGGGCACAGGCTTCGCGAGCGATACTAAAACTTTGAAAATCGTCGGTTTCTGCGATTTTCAATTACACCCCCTATGTAGGGGGCTTGGGGGTAGCAGTCTTCTTTGGTTCGTTTCTTCTGCTGTCAGAAGAAATGAATGAAAACAATACTAAGCATATTCAAGAATAAGTTCCGCATTGATACCAAGCTTAGAATGAAGTCGTTTAGCCAAAGACATGGATATACGCCTACGCCCACTCATAATCTGGCTAAACTGAGATTCGTTAACTCCAAGGAGCTTTGCTCCATCCTTCTGCTTTAGTCCGTGCGCATAAAAATAGTCTTCTATACATGCAATAAGTGGAGACTTCTGACGCAATGGCATAATATTAAGATATTCGTCCTCATAAGTAGCCATCTGTTTGCTCAGGGCAGAAATCTCCTGAGTATAGCTATTGTCCATATCAGGTTCAAGCATACCTTTTGCTGTTGCATCAGCAATCAACTGCTCCACCTTTGCCTTTACTGCATCATATTGCTCACGGGTAGTTATTTTCTCCATCGCTTTTCCTCCTAAATATTATATCGTTGCACAATCAATCTTGTTATATTCGGCATGAGTGCCTACAAAACGAATGTTCATCACCCCACCGATAAAAACTACAACAGCCACGACACGGAAGTTATTCCCTCCAATATTAAATACATAACGGCCATTCTTAACATAGTCTGCAGAAGGAAATTGCCTTTTCAGTTCAGAGTGATTCTTCCACTGAGCAGCCTTCACATCCTCTACCCATTTATTGAGCGGCTTTACAGCATTAGAATGTGACTGAACAAAGTCATTCAGAAGTTCCTTATTGGCAATGATCATACGCTTTTGTTAATTCAACGCTGCAAATTTACAACATTCTTTTCAATTTCGCAAATAAATTTGCAAAAAAGTAAAGTGCATATTCACTTGTAAGCAGTCATTCACCCTTAAATTACAATCTTTTTATTTTCATCGGTCCATTATCATCCGTAGCGTGTTTTTCCCCTCAGTATCCCACATCTTCAACTGCTTACAATTTGTAAGCACTTTAAACAATCGCAATTCTATTGCGTTAAACTCTATCGCTCGCCCTTTAGGGCACAGGCTTCGCGAGCGATACTAAAATTTTGAAAATCGTCGGTTTCTGCGATTTTCAATTACACCCCCTATGTAGGGGGCTTGGGGGTATCAGTCTTCTTTGGTTCGTTTCTTCTGCTGTCAGAAGAAATGAACAGGATAAGATAACCTTTACTTCCCCCATTGGGGCCAAAAGAGGTATGAACAAAGCGCCCATACCCCTTTCAACACACCAGATATCCTATATATGCTTTTTCTAAAATAAGATCTCAAAGGATATTTTCTTTGATCGTCTCTACGATGTACCTTACATCGTCATCGCTGACATACGGCCCGGCAGGCAGACACATACCGACCTTGAAGATTGCTTCCGACACGCCATTCACGTATGCAGGAGCATCCTTATAGCAGGGCTGCTTGTGCATCGGTTTCCACACTGGCCAGAGATCAAGGGGACAGGTGATTCATCGTTTAGAGAAATCAATGACCTGTCCCTCCGATCTCTGCGGCGACTATTGTTTGAAACGTTAGAAATCAAAACTTTTGATTTCAAATCACGCAACTCACTGGGAGTCAACTCGAACATATAGTGAGCAGGGAATTTTTCCGGGTTGTTTTTCACAGCCTGATTAACTTCCCTTGTCTCCACACCATAAAGGTATGCGACATCGGCATCAGCAATGACTTCTTGATTGCGTATGACCGCAATTCTGTCTTCCACCTCCTGCATACTCAGTGGTATCAGGTCGTTTTTCTTCTTCACTATATTGCTCATAGTATCTACTCTGCAAAGAGTTTACGGGCATCGTAATGAACCCTACCAGAATGGAGCTCGTCAAAGGCTCTTGTCAGACTATCCCTCACCAACGCTTTTTGGACTTTGGTCTTGTCATGTTCGGCCAGAAGACGTTCTGAATTTGCATAATCCTCGCGCACCTTGTCTATCAGTTCATCGAAGTATTCGTCCACAGACATTGTACTGGCCATTATCCTATTTCGGGTAGAAGTGGCATTGAAATTCCGCTTCGTATCTGTTGCTTGATTGGTTACTATCATAATACTGCTCTTATATCTGTGGGCAAAGATACGAAAAAGATTTGAATTTTATCGCACTTTGAACCATTATTTTTCAATTTTTGTATTTTATGCTGCATGCCTGCTCTGCTGTGTCTTGTAACAACTTCACTCCTTCGTCAAATACTCACAGATATGCGAATTGAACACCATATTGCCATCATTATCCAGATCAAGCTTCGCCTCCTTATATTTGGCGAACAACTCACCGTATCTCGCAACACCTTCCCTATATACATCCTCCAGATAATTAAACAAGCTATTAAAATCCTCAAATCTTGTTCCGTCACAGTCAACATACATTTCTTTATGCATGCCCATTTGCAACTTCCTTCCAATCATATATGGGGGTAAATATCTCTTGAGAAGCTGTTCATTTAAAGCTCTGTCCTCATCACTCAATATCTCCACAGGAACATCCAGTACATCTGTATATGTAGCAAGTGGTGATGCTATTCTCATAACCTCATCAAAACGGATCTTCAACCATTTCACTGCAATCATATCAATAAAACCTTGCCAGTCTTTCAGCAACACATTTGAACAATACGCTGCCTCGATGGCACCTTTCTGGTAGCCAGTCTTCGATATAAAGATACCAAGCATTGACCCTGAGTCATGTACCACAGTTCTAAAGGCGTGTATTTTTTCTTGCGGCACAGGCGTTTCCCAGTATTTACACTCACAGATAAATTGCTTTAAAAGCTCATCATCCGAGGTTGCAAACACATCCACTTCGACCTTTCCCCTTACCATTTCAATGGTTTTGGTCGTTTCTGCATGATAACCCGCCTGATTAAGATACTTACATACCTTATCCTGCAAATCCTGCCAACTTTTAGGAATCTCATTCGTAATCCTCATATCACTGATTCCATATTTCAAGAGATCAAGGGGACAGGTGATTCATCGTTTAGGGAAATCAATGACCTGTCCGATCTTCTCGGAATCTGTCTTATTTCTCTTAAACAATTACGCATTTTTAACGAGAAAAGGGCTTTGACATCAAATCTCAGCCCTTTACATCACCCCAATCCTCTCAAACATCCTCCTAAACGCCTTGTTTGGATTCTCCTTCAATATCTCCTCCGCAACCTCTCTCGCAATCTTCTCACACTCCGGCGAAGAGTTGTAAAGTCTCCTTATCCAACCAGCGAAATGGTCATAGTCATCACCGCGCTTGCATTCAGGAGCACGTCGCTTCATCCGCTCAATGATGTCCTGCGCCACCAGCCTTTGGTCAGCCTCCGACATATACTTGGCATATTTCTCCAGATTCTCCTCCGCATTATATGAGGTATGCATGCAGAATTTCACCAAATGGTCATACATCTTCCGCTCCATGTAGATCTGCGCCTCCACATCATCGTAGTCATGCACAAACACCTCATCTGCATCACGGATGGTATCATCAATGAAAGCATCCCATTCCTCCTTCGTCATTTCCTTTTGGAGCCTGTTGAAGTACACCTGTTTTCTGTCAGTCTTCTTAAATTGAGCCTTACATACCTCAATGGTCTTATCACGGTCGTTTATCAGATCAAGAATTGCAAGAATCTTTCCCGAATAGTCGTAGAGACCAGCACGAGTAAGATTATCGATGTCAGCAACTTTGAGAGCTTCGTCATACATCTTCCACTCTGTCAGCATATCCACATAGAGCAGTCTCAGTTCATCGTCCTTATCTTTATTAGCTTCCATCGCAGCGATAGCTTCATCCCGTTTATCCATCTTATCCAGGAACCGAACCATCTTCTCCAGATACGGCTTGCGGAAGAAACCACCTCGTGTGTTATCCACTTTCTTCTGAAGCCACGCGATATATCGCTTCGGTGACAGCACCTTCGCCTGCGCATCCTCCAGAAACTCGTCCATTCTGCAGATATGGGTCTTCTTAAAAGGCTTGCATTCAGCAACAATCTCTTTCATTATACCTCTCTGAGAGTCATCATCGATGTCCTCTCCCGTAACAAGCAGGTCGATAAGCATAGCCTTTGCCTTGGCCATCACGTCACGAAGACCTTCACGACGTAGCGCCCAAATCTGACCGTATTGTTCTCCATACGGATGGTCAACTTCATATTCAGCACATGTCAGCGTCATCACATATCGGGCTATCTCTGCAGCATCCAGCAGACTACCTTCTTTCACCTTCTCATCTGCCAGATTCATCATCTGAGAGAGATCTACTGCGATAGCACCCCAGTCATAGCCATCCCCATTCCTGATTCCAGATGGAGTAGGGTGCATCAGGCATTGCTGCACCATCGAGCGATAGTCATCCTTCTCTGGCCTCCAGAACTCGTTGACCAAAGCCATAGCCAGCTCTTCATGCTCCTGAGCATAAGAACAACAAAAGTCATAAAGCACATCCTTTGGAATCTGCTCTATGACCTGTGCCAGTTTAGATGACAAATCGTTGTGATTCATTTATTTGGCTATCAAACCATTGACGGTTGTTATTCGTTTCTTGGCGATTTCTAATGCACTAAGCTCCGTCATGCTGCAATCTTATATTCCATATTCTTGACTATTTTGGTGCAAAGATACAAATTTAATTTCAAATTCAACCACTTTTTTTACAATAAATGTGGCAGTTGGCCGATTTTTGATGTGGCAGTTGGCTGATTTTTGATGTGGCAGTTGGCCGATTCTTGATGTGGCAGTTGGCCGTGTCTCGTTTGGTTATTTGGCCAAATTGCGTCTTCTCTCATTTACACAGTACTACTCCTTCAAGGACAACAAGAAACTATAGGAACAACCTTTAAAAGAGTTAATTTATAATAGAAATTTGCAAATTTAAGCGTTCATAAACTAATTTTTAATCGAAATATTTGGCTCTTAGGGAAAGTTTATGTACCTTTGCAGCCATATGGAAGAGATAATGGATATAAAATCAATGCCTACAGTGCAAATAATACAGGCATTAGGCAAGAGATTTAGGGAGTATCGGATTGCAGCAAGAATGACGCAAAAAGAAGTCGCTGGACAATCTGGAGTGAGCCTTCTGACTATCAGACGGTTTGAACAGGGATATTCATATGACATCAAACTTGGCAATCTCATTGCACTTTTGAAGGCTATAGACTTTGCTGATGGAATCGCTGATATTCTCCCTGAATTTCCTGTCTCGCCGTATGCACTGGCCAGACAAGAGGCAAACAAGCCAAAAAGGGTAAGACATGGACAACAACATTAAAGTAACAATATGGGGTAAAGAGGTTGGCCGCCTCACATGGGATGCTAGCAGAAAGCGTTCCATCTTTGAGTATGCTCCGAACTTTCTCAAAGGAGAACTCGACATTGCCCCTTTGACTGCATCAATTTATGACCGCAGAAACAGACTCCCCTTTTACGGTGAAGCAAACAACGGGGTGTTTTACGGTCTTCCTGCTTTCATCAGCGACAGTCTTCCCGGGAAATGGGGAGATACCGTTTTCTCCGCCTGGGCCTCTGCAAACAATCTCGACGAAGATCATCTGACTGCCGTCGACAAGCTATCCTT
>DGTJ01000103.1:0-24245 GCA_002393725.1 Prevotella sp. UBA4339
TTGCCAACAAATCCTTCAATTCCGTTACACGCATATCTGCAAGATTCTTATACACGGAGACGCTTTCTTCGCTATAAGAAGGATTCACAAGGATAATCTTCGGGCCGTGGTCGCCTGTCAGTTCTTCTTCTGGCTCTATTTGCTCAAACGATGACATCCTGCCGCTGACAACCAGGCAGAATGAATCCTTTTTCTCTGCCGATAAGCCCGACAGCAACCCTTGATACCCTTGATTCTCCTTCGCACCTTTTATCTTGTTAATAGCCTCTGCCCGTTTCTTGGAGTACACGGAATACTTCACTTCTATGCTCTGTGCGAAAGCGAGCATAGGCAATACCATCAACAGAAGTGAAAATAATCTTCTCATAATTCTTGTATTGTTTGCTTTGTGATAATTTTCGGTTTATCTTCCTCATTATATTCATGTTATTTCCCTCTACTTATTCCACCTACTTCGTCGCTGTTCTCGATGGTGGTCTCGGTTTTCTTCACACTGGCTTTTAGTTTTCCGAAGCGGTAGGTGAAGGCAAGGAGGAAGTAACGACCATTTTCGTTTCTGGTGTTGTCACCCCAACCGAGAATATCACCTTGGACGGTACGGGTTCGGGAGTGTTGATTCTTGTGGAAGGGGGAATTGGCCATCACACGCACAGTTAGGCGGTCTTCGCTGAGGAAGGAGCGTTGCAGGGTGAATGCGTAGCGATTCCACGAGCGATTGTAGGAATAGACGTCCACATGGCTATGCCCCATCTGGCCGTAAGTGTAGGCTGTGGCAAGCAGCTTCCACGGCAGACGCTGGCTGACGTAAAAGTAGTAGCTCAGGGGATGGCAAGTTAGTTGCAGGTTAAGGTCTGGATTCTTGTGGACGACGTAGCGATAGTTCAGGTTTGCCACAAAAGTAGTGCCGTTGAAGGGTTTCCACTGGGCATAGCCCTCCACCTGCATGCGGCGATAGCGCATGACGTTGCCGTAGGTGCCGTGGCGAATGTCATTCAGCGCATAGACTACGGAGCCAACGGCATTGTTGCTGAACTGGTATTGCGGAACGATTTGTAACGTCAGTCGTGAGCCGACATACATATAGGTGAGGCTGATAGACTGTTTACTGGCACTGACGAGACGAGCATTACCAAAATCCACACGATTAGGGCTATACACTACAGCAGGATTCAGATAGCTGATACCTGGTCGGCTGATGCTGGTGGTATAGCCCAGCTTCAGTGAATGACGGTCAGTGATTTGGTATTTCACGCTGGCTTGTGGCACCCAGTCGTTCAGGCGCTTGCTGAAATCGCCTGAGTCACCAAGGGGATAATGTCCTTTCATGTAGCTGAATTCGTAGCGCAGTCCGGCTCTGGCTGACCACTTGTCGCTATTATACATATAGTCTGCATATGCCGCTGCTATTTGCGTACTGTGTTCAAACTCGTAGGGGATGGATGGGGTTTCGTTTGTCTTATAGTAGTCTTGGGTGTTTTGGCTGTTGTTGCTGCGATAGATGTATTTGGCACCGACCTCCAGCTTATGCCCTGCCCACAGGGGACGTACGTAGTCAGTCTGAAAGGTGTGCTCCGTAAAGTGCTCGCGTGTTTTCAAAAGGAATCCCGTGTAGTTGAAAGGAACGTTCTGCATATTGCTGTAGTTATCCTCCTGCTCAGAGTGTTGACGCGTCAGGGCGAGCATGTAGGAGAGAGTGAGCATCTCGCCCCGTCGGTGCGTCTTATGCTCATAGTCCAGCCGCCCGTTCCATGAGTGGTGGTTGTAGCTGGGCAGCCAAAAGTGGTCGTCGTAATGATAGAGGGGGCCGTTTGTAGCATTGAGCATGGTCATACTATTATCGCCCTGTACGTCTATTTTGTAGAAGTAGCCGCCAAACGAGGCCGAGAGCAGATTGAGCGTGTCAATGTCGTAACTGGCATTGATGTCTGCATAGTGGATATAGCCAGGATTCGAGCTGGTCTGGCTGACTTTCTGCGTGTTGCCCGACTCCACAAATGTACGCTCCACATAACCATCACTCGCGGTAGACTTCTTCGTCATGCAGTTGTAGCCGTAGTCTATTGATACGATAGTTTTGCCCAACTGTGTCGCAAGATATGTACCTACTCCTACGCTATTAAGACTACTATAGTTGCCTCGTATGCTGCCCGTCACGCCGTCCATTTTCCGCGTGTCCATCATGACGATGTTCAAAATGGCATTTACACCCTCTGCATCCTCGCGAGCACCTGGGTCGGTGATGACCTCGATGCGCTTGACGCTATTGGCGGGCATAGCCTTCAGAATTTCCTTGGCGTTCTTCGACAGACTGGGGTCGAGGTGACCATTCTTGTAAATCTTGTAGTCCGAGTTACCTTTCACCAATATGTTTTCATTGCCGTCAATGGTCACCATCGGCACTTTGCGCAGCATGTCGAGCACGTTCTCTGTCCGCGAGTCCTCGTCAGCCTGTACGTCATACCCCACGCGGTCGATTTCCTGTTTGATCAATTGTCGTTGTGCCGTGACAGTCACGCCGTCAAGTGACTGGTTCCATGTCACGGAGTCGTTCGTTACTTTAGTGCTGTCGGTTTGACCATGAGTAACCATCGCTGCAGACAGCATTAACATAAGGAGGAATGTCTTGTTCTGTTTCATCTGATTGAATGTTTTTTGAGTGCAAAAGTAGCCAAATGACCTAACATGACAAAGGAAATTAAGGGATAAGCGCCATTCCGTGCCGTTTTGCGGAAAAACGTATTCAAGATGTTGAATGATAAGCGTTTAGAATATCGCTGCCATCGAATTTGTAGAAAAAAACAACGGTTTTGCGAGGCCGTGAAACGGTTAAAACGGGTGAAAACATGGCTGAGAACACATATTTCTTCGTAACTTTGCACTCAAAATAAAATTGTATGAAACTAAAGAAACTTGTCTGGTGGTTGCCCCTTGTGGCACTGCTCATCGGTTGTGGCGGAAAGCCGACGGCACAGGAACTGGCAGAAATTGACTCTCTGCTGTGGGCAGAGAAGAACGACTCGGCCTACCAAATTATATCCTCATACGACGCGGCTTCGTTCAAGAAAGAGGCCGACCGCGCCTATTACAATCTGCTGATGACCCATGCTGCCGTCGTGTCGTACCACTGGCCCGCGTCAGACTCGCTGATTAACGAGGCCATCCGCTATTACAAACGGACGGGCGACAAGGAACGGCTGACCGACAGTTATTACTATCTGGCCAATCAGTACATGCACCAAGAGGATTGGCAAAAGTCGATAGAGACACTGAAACTGGCTGAGGAACAGGTGGAACAGACGGGGAGCGACTGGCTGAAATGTAAGGTGTACGATGCCTTAGCACTCGTGAACGAACGGACTGCCAACTATCAACTGACGCTGGACTACGAAAAGAAAGCCCTCGGCTATGCCCTGCGGGTGGGCAGAAGGAGTACGATAGCCTATGCCTATTCAGAAATAGCCCAGGCGTTTGCTTTTATGGAGCAGGTGGATAGTGCTGCCTACTATACCGATCAGATGATTCCCTATTTGGATGACCTCATCAGAGTGGAAGGCGAGAATTTTGACCCTGTCTTCCTGTCAAACATCGGCTACAACTATATGTCCGTAGGGCGTTACGAGGAAGCCGAGGATTATCTGGCACAGTCGCTGAAAATAAAAGAGACCGCTGCCGCTTATGAGGACCTGGCATGGATATATCATAAGAAAGGTGACGCTGAGTATGCTAATTTGCTCAGATTAAAAGCGAACGCGATAAACGACAACTGGCCGAAGCATAAAATCCTGTATCATCTGCTGCAGTACGACATTGAGCATCAAAACCTGGAGGGTGCCGAGCAGAAACTGTATCGCATGATGGCCATTTCAGATAGCCTCCATAAAGCCCAAATGGATCGTACAATATTGGAGTATCAGCATCAGTTTGACGCACAAGCCGCACAGGAAGCTCACCAACGGAAAATGATATGGGTAGGAATCGCTTTGGGCGTTCTGCTGTTTGTCATCGTGCTCTTGGCTCTTTATATCCGCTATCGAAGGGCGAAAGAGCAGGTTGCACTCACCGAGAAGCAGATGCTTATCAACAACTATGTCAGCGAGATTGCCCAGTTGAAGAACCAACAAGACAATACTGATGTCGCAGAACAGATAGAGGAACTGAACGGTAAGATTCGTGAACTGGTGGAACAGAATTCGCCACGTCTTGTCAGGGGCAAGATGCTATACGATGACATCAAGAAGGACGGCACCACCTCGGGTTGGTCGAACGACGACTACAAATACTTCATTGACTACTATAAGGCCATCGACTTCCCCGCTTTCTGCCGCATCCAGAAGAAATACGCTCCCAATACCCCCCACAACACCTTCTTCCTCATCCTCTACGAGATGGGCATGGAAGACAAGGACGTACGCCGCATCATGGGCATCACCCAAGAGGCCATCCGCTCCACAAGATACAGGATTATGCAGAATGGGAAGAAGTAACATGAATAGTCATCTCTTCCTATCATATAGTAAGTAGAAAGCGAAAATGTTACAGGAGGAAGTTAAGAATTCGCATGGCCGTAGTATGCTTGCCACCAAAGGGATGCAGGAATGGCGACAGAGATAAACCACAAATTATCCGAAATTGTAAAAAAGACATAGATTTGGTGCTCCTTCCGTATCAAATTGAAGAATAATATAATTAAGGTATATATATGAGAAAAACTACCTAGATGGTAAATATGGAGCAATACCTTACTATCGGAAAGATTTTGAGGGATGTGACGATTAAAGAAGAAAGATGAAAGTATCATTTAGCCATTATTTATGGATTATGGGGACACCTAATCTAGAAAGGCTAAAGTAAATACCAGTTAAGTACACTTCCGCCAGAAATATGCTGTCAGGAATTAAAAGGCGGGAGAAGTAACACATATTAAAAAGAAATCTAGAATGAAAAATCAACACGTCCAATGTAGGATGTGTTGATTTGGTTTATAGTGGCAAAGGTACTGTATGCTTAATACACAGGCTTCACTACTTCCACCCTCATTCCGAGGGCTGCAATGATACGGTAGAATACACCAACACTGGGGGTGA
This sequence comes from Prevotella sp. UBA4339, assembly GCA_002393725.1. Classification (GTDB taxonomy): domain Bacteria; phylum Bacteroidota; class Bacteroidia; order Bacteroidales; family Bacteroidaceae; genus Prevotella. Next base: position 5,085 of record DGTJ01000103.1, read on the forward strand.
TAACACCATTTTCTATCTTCGAGATGTATGACTTTGTGGTCTGTGTGCGCTCTGCCAGTTCGCTTTGAGTCATCTTAGCCTCTTTGCGAGCATCCTGAAGTATCTGACCAGAATAGAACGAGTAGGCAGCCTCTTCGGCTCTTGCACGTTCGGGAGTACCTTCCTTGCCGAACTTGGCATCAAGAACGGCATCGTAGTCAACGATTTTGTGATTGTTTGTCTGCATAATATGCCTCCTTTATCTTTATTGCTTTTTCTATTTCATTCTGTGGTGTCTTCTGAGTTTTCTTTTGGAATCCGTTGAACAGCACCACAATCTCGCCTTCGTCGAAGATGAAGAACACACGATAGATGTTTCCACCTTATTCGGTTCGTAACTCATAGATACCATCACGTACCAGTTTGACGAACTTCTTTGGCAGTCGATCTTGGGACTTCAACAACAGGAGGCCGTATTGTATTTTCTCCTGTTCCTTCTCTTTCAAGGTCTCCATGAAGGCCTCAAAATAGCCGCCGTATGTCCTTATCTTGCGTTTCATGGGTGCAAAGATAGTAAAAGTTGTCGAATTATGCAACTTTTTCGAAGATTTTTTAGGTTTTACAATGAAATCAATGTCTACGGTACTACTTCGGGTCGGTCGAACGATGACTACAAATGCTTCATCGACTACTATAAGGCCATCGACTTCCCCTCTTTCTGCCGCATCCAGAAGAAATATGCTCCCAAGACGTTGGGACTGAACTGTTCCCATACTTGGGAACAAAAATCAGCTTTAATGCTTGCAATTATTATCACTAATGCCTGCAAAAAAAGAAGGGATGCGCCGTTTACGCACGAAATCCCTAAAATTATTTTCTACGGAGAAAAAATTGCCTGGATGGCACTGAGCCTACGGGCAACTATACCGAAGGCATGGCAGGAGCCAATGCTGTGGGAGCTTTTGCTTTGGCTGATAGTGACAATGAGGAAGACCGTGCCCTGGAGTAAAGGCACCCTTGTTTAGAAGGTGCCTTTATCGTATTTTGATGGATGAACTATTCTTTTTATTCCCTGTGATATACTTTACCTTTGATGCATCGCGGGGCTTTGCCTCAGGCTGTTCGTCAGGATAGCCTATGGCAATGATGTAGTTCAGCTGATAGTCAGAAGGAATGTCGAGACGGTCGAGAAAGAATTTCGCACTGGCTTCAGACTTCAGGAATCGTACAGGACCGCCAAGACAGCAGGTGCCGAGTCCTAACGATTGTGCCGCCAGCATGATATTCTCACCAAGAAGACCAGCGTCCAGTTCACCTCCACCCTTGGCCGGTGTGCATACGCAGATGATATTAGGAGCATTGCGGAACATATTCTTGAAGTTCTTATCGCGCTTCACCTGTTCAGCGTTTTTCTGCTTATAGATCTCAGTCACATCGGCTATCAGGCGCTGGTCCTCGACTACGCGGACTATCCAAGGCTGGCGATTCATTCCGCTTGGAGCATTGATGCCAGCACGTACTATCATTTCAAGTTTCTCGTGCTCAACGGGCTTGTCGAGGTATTTGCGTACAGAACGACGTGCCATGATGCTGCTCAGTACGGGGTTCACCTCAAACTGGATGTCTGCCTCAATGGTGCTCATCTTGTCAGTAGGCTCATAACGCTTCAGTACGCGCCCGTCGCGGCTGACAAGGAACTTAGTGAAGTTCCACTTGATATCCGATTTCTTGTCATATTGGGCATCACGCTTGCGAAGCATATTGTCCATCATCTTGCCGCGCTGGTCTGCTACATCGAAACCTCCGAAACCCTTTTGGGCTTTCAGGAAGGTGTAAAGAGGATGCTCGTTAGCACCGTTTACCTCTATCTTGTCGAATTGCGGAAACTTGATATTGAAGTTGGCCGTACAGAACTGGTGAATCTCCTGAATGCTGCCCGGAGCCTGCGCACCGAACTGATTGCACGGGAAATCCAGTATTTCCAGTCCGTCAGCATTGTACTTCTCGTACAGTTCCTCCAGTTCCTTGTATTGGGGCGTAAATCCACATCGGGTGGCGGTGTTGACTATCAGCAGCACCTTACCCTTGTAGTCAGAGAGTGGCACTTCCTGGTCTAAATCGTTCTTTACCTTGAAATCATAAATACTCTGTGCTGAAAGCGCTAGCACACCCATAATTGCCATCAGGCTAAAAATCAGTCTTTTCATTTTGTTATAGCTTTTGTTGATTATGTCTCTTGTCTTGTCTTATCTTGGCGCAAAGATAATAAAAAAAACGTAAACCGCAAAAGATATGGAATATTTCTTTGTTTTCATAAACAATCCTAATTGTCAGTGCATTAATGCATGAGTTTGTCTAATAATGCTTACCTTTGTCGGCAAATTATAAAATTAGATTATACAATGTTTGAACAGACAGAGAAGATACACAGTTGTCCGCAACTGATGGATTATATCAAGGAAGTGGGTTTCCTGCCTTTACTGGATAGTGGCATTGCAGGATATTCCGCAGAGGATATTGTGGATGAGGAATGCCGTTATGTGGTATTTCCTGATGGTGGCTGGGACTGGCCATTGTGGAAGTGGAAAGGTCCTATCGTGCAGGAGGGATTCTGTGTGTATGGCAAGTTTTTTGCCGGTAAGGCAGGATTTATCACTCGTGAGTGGTGGCCTGACTTCTGCAACTATCGCCGCAGCAAGTATCCTGCTCCTGCCGAGGGTAGCATAGAGGATACAATCTTGTTCACTCTACAGGAGCAGGGTAGCCGGATAACTCGCGAGCTGCGTGCTGCCTGTGGCTTTACTGGCCCTAAGATGCGCAGTAAGTTCGACAGTTATATTACGCGTTTGCAGATGGCTTGCCGCATTGTCACCGAAGATTTCGTTTATCCGCGTGACAAGCATAATAACGAGTACGGCTGGGGCTGGGCTTTACTTACTACTCCAGAACAGCTTCTGGGGCATGACAGTTTCTGTTGCCAGCGTTCGCCAGAAGAGTCATACAGGCGTCTGGAAGAGCACTTCCGCGAGATATTGCCTGATGCTACTGCCAAACAGATAGCTAAACTGATAGGATAGCTAAAAAATACGGGCGGAGCCTGTCGTATGATAAGATAAGACAAGCTCCGCCTAATATGTTATTAATGTAATCCTTATGCGTCGATATTAGCGTAGGTGGCGTTCTTCTCGATGAACTCACGGCGTGGCTCCACGTCATCACCCATAAGCATTGAGAAAATCTCGTCTGCTTCAGCGGCATTCTCTATAGAAACCTGCTTGAGCAGGCGGTTCTCAGGATTCATGGTAGTCTCCCAAAGCTGCTCTGGGTTCATCTCACCAAGACCTTTGTATCGCTGAGTATGAAGTGCTGTAGCATTCTCATCACCAGCCACATACTTGTCGATGAATGCCTGACGCTGCTGCTCAGTGTAGCAGTACTCAGAGAATTTCTTGTATGTACACTTGTAAAGTGGTGGTGTGGCGATATAGAGGTGTCCACCCTGAATCACCTGTGGCATGAAGCGGTAGAAGAGTGTCATGATCAGTGTGTCGATGTGAGAACCATCGACATCGGCATCGGTCATGATAATGATCTTATCGTAGCGCAGCTTGTCGATATTTGCCTCACGGTCGCCTTCGCCATCCACGCCGAAGCGAACACCGATGCTCTGGATGATGTTCATTACCGACTCTGCCTCGAAGACACGATGCCACTGAACCTTCTCTACATTCAGGATCTTACCGCGCAGTGGCAGGATGGCCTGGAAATGACGGTCACGACCCTGCTTGGCAGAACCGCCGGCGGAGTCTCCCTCGACGAGGAATATCTCACATTCCTTAGGATCCTTGTTTGAGCAGTCAGCGAGCTTGCCTGGCAGGCCACCACCGGTCATCGGATTCTTGCGCTGTACGCTCTCACGAGCCTTACGGGCTGCGATACGGGCTGTGGCAGCAAGAACTACCTTGTCGCAGATTAGTTTTGCCTCCTTGGGGTGCTCCTCCAGATAGTTGCTCAAAGCCTCGCCTACGGCCTGCTGAACAGCTCCAGCGACTTCGCTGTTGCCCAGCTTCGTCTTTGTCTGACCCTCGAACTGAGGCTCGGCTACCTTGATGGAGATAACAGCAGAGAGTCCCTCGCGGAAATCTTCACCGGCAATCTCAATCTTGGCTTTCTCAATCTGCTTGGAGATCTGAGGATCGGCATCAGCGTAAGCCTTAAGAGTACGTGTGAGGGCAGCGCGGAAGCCCATCAGATGGGTACCGCCCTCTATAGTGTTGATATTGTTTACGTAAGAGTGGATATTCTCCGAGTAGTCGGTATTGTACATCACAGCCACTTCGATGGGAGTGCCCTGCTTCTCGGTCTTCAGGTAGATGACATCGTCGAAGAGGTGGGTGCGATGACGGTCTACATAGCGCACAAACTCCTTCAGACCGTCTTTGGCATGGAATACTTCAGGCTCTTTCAGATTGCCTTCCTCGTCAGGGCGAAGATCGGTGAGGGTGATGGTAATGCCTGCATTCAGATATGCCAGCTCGCGCATACGGCGGGCTATGATGTCATATTTGTATTCTGTGGTAGTGAAGATAGTGGCATCTGGCCAGAACTGCTGACGAGTACCAGTCTTGTCTGTATCACCTACAATCTTTACGTCATACAGAGGCTTGCCCTTTTCGTATTCCTGCTGATAGATATGACCATTGCGGAACACCTGTGACATCATGTGGGTGGAGAGTGCATTTACGCAACTTACACCTACACCGTGAAGACCGCCGGAAACCTTATATGAACCTTTGTCGAACTTACCTCCTGCATGAAGCACTGTCATTACAACCTCAAGGGCGCTCTTATGCATCTTCTCATGCTCGTCTACAGGGATACCACGTCCGTCGTCCTGAACAGTGATAGAGTTATCTTCGTTAATTGTTACTTCAATATGTGTGCAGTATCCGGCCATTGCCTCGTCGATAGAGTTGTCGACGGTCTCATTGACCAGGTGGTGAAGTCCTTTCTCGCTGATGTCGCCAATATACATGGCAGGGCGCTTACGTACAGCCTCTAGACCCTCGAGAACCTGAATGTTACTCGCGGAATAATTCTGTTCTTGATTCAGTTGTTCGTCTGTCATTTTAGTATTTCTAATAAATTTGGATGCAAAGGTACGAAAAAATATTCAGATAAACGTAGTTTATCTGCTAAAAAACAATAAAAATAAAACCGCAATCCTGAAGGGTTGCGGTCTCTGTGTCAATATGTAGGAATAACTTATCCCAGTTTGTTGACGTGCTGAGCAAGGCTTGACTTCAAGTTAGCTGCCTTGTTCTTGTGGATGATGTTTGTCTTGGCCAACTTGTCAAGCATCTTCTGTACCTTTGGATAAAGTGCAGCAGCCTCTTCCTTGTTGGTCATAGCGCGCAGCTTGCGCACAGCGTTACGCATTGTCTTTGCGTAGTAGTGGTTGTGAAGCGCCCTTTTCTCAGTCTGGCGGATTCTCTTCACGGATGACTTGTGATTTGCCATTTCTTAATTTTAATTTTTAATTGTTTAACTTAAAGCTTATGGGTCTTGCTCCTTTCGGATGCCCTGGGCGGACTCTTTTTTTGAGAATCCTCCGCCACCGTTTCCGATTGCTCAGTAGCACGTGGCTGTGCAGATGACGGATTTAATGGTAGTCCCTAGGAGAGTCGAACTCCTCTTTAGAGAATGAAAATCTCTCGTCCTAACCGATAGACGAAGGGACCAATAAGGCTAAAAGCGGGTGCAAAGGTACTGCTTTTTATCGAATCCACCAAATTTTCCTGATAAAAAATGCACTTTTTACATGAACTTTAGCCTTTTGCCTTTCTTACTTCCGCTTTTTTTTGTAATTTTGCAAGCGTATGTTGACAAAGACCCAGGCCATTGTGCTGCATTCGATCAAGTATGGTGAGACGAGACTTATTGTGGATATGTTCACCAGAAGTAATGGAAGACTTTCGTTTATCGTTAGTCTGCCCAAAAGTCCTAAGTCGAAAGTCAAGAAACAGTATTTCCAACCTCTTACTATGTTGGAGATAGAGACGGATGTAAGGCCCAGGCTTCAGTTGCAGAAGTTGAAGGATGTAAGAATCATATCGCCATACGAGAGTATCCCTTTTAACCCTCATAAGTTGTCTGTCTCTCTCTTTGTGGCAGAGTTCTTATATTATTCTCTTAGAGGTGAGCAGCAGAACATCCCTCTGTATGATTACTTGTCTAACAGTCTCCTTTGGCTTGACACTCAGGATGTTCATTTTGCCAATTTCCACCTTGTATTCCTGATGCGCATGAGCCGTTTTCTGGGGTTCTATCCGAATGTTGAGCATTACCGGGCAGGCTATTACTTTGATCTTAGGGAGAGTATGTTTTGTGCTCAGCCACCGGTGCATCGTGATTTCCTTCTTCCTCATGAGGCAGAGAAGATACAGCTTATGCTGCGAATGGACTATCCTACTATGCATATCTTCAAGATGTCGCATAAAGAGCGTGGCAGGCTAATAGAAGTTGTACTTCAGTACTATCGCCTGCATCTGCCTGATTTCCCCGAACTTAAGTCGCTTGACGTGCTTAGGGAGCTATACCAATGATGAATTGCTCCATGCATAGCCAAAGTTGACGATGCATGGAGTAATAAGTAAAATGGATCGGTGCTGGCTATCCGCGAGCCTCTATCTTCTTGTTGATGTCGTCGATAACCTCGTCGGTAAGCTCATACTTAGAGATAATGAACATTGCCAGCAGCAGCAGGATTGCAGGAATGACGCATACCAGCCATAGAATTCCCTCCTGGGCCTCAGGTGTCTGCTCGATGACATCAGGATTGTATGATACGTAGGCGAGAATAGCTGGAGCCACGACGCTACCCAGTGTCATGCCAGCCTTGAAGAAGATGCCAGTCAGGGCATTTACAATACCGGCGATACGCTTGCCGCTTACATATTCACCGTAAGAGATAACCTCTGGAACCAGGGCCCACATGTAACCAGTAGCTACGATGACACCTGTAGACTTTACAAACTGGGCGATATATACCAGTGTCATACTTGGGTTGTCCATCTTTGCAACGAAGTAGAGGAAAGCCATACCTGCGATAGCGACAGAGAGGAAGATGTAGAACATGTTTTTCTTGCCTACCATTTTCTTAATCATAGGTACAAGTGGCATAAAGATAAATGACGGTGCACTGCCGAGTCCCATGAATATAGAGAGCTGATCAGGTGAACCATGCATATTGCTGTTGATGAAGTATGCTCCAGCGGCATTGCCTATAGACATCATAGCAAAGGCTGTGATGAAGAAGAAGGCGATAATGCGAAGAGGACGGTTGTGGAAGAACTCCATCCACAGGTCGCTGATCTTTACATTGGCAGCCTCGCTGGCATCCATCACCACGCGCTCCTTACACTGGCTGAAGCAGAAGAACAGCAGTGCCAGACCTACGAGGGCATAGATTGTCATCGTTGTGAACCATGCTGCGGGGTCTTTGGGCAGTCCCTCTGTAGGTTCGTTGGTGAAGTGGGCGATGAGTAGGGGAAGGCCAGAACCTACAGCCAGACCACCGCAGTTGGCCATGAACATTCTTACTGATGTCAGGATTGTGATTTCGTCAGTGTCGCGTGTCAGCGAAGAATTCAGCGCTCCGTATGGCACGTTGATAAAAGTGTAGAGTAATGTCATTGCAATATACGTGACATAAGCGTAGAGCAATGACGGGGCAAATCCGTTCCAGAAGCAGAGAATGGCGAATCCTGTGAGTGGTATACCTACGAATACCAGGTATGAGCGGTATTTGCCAAGCTTTGGATTGCTCTTGTCTATAAGTGTTCCTACTATTGGATCCCAAATTACGTTAGCCACGTTACCTACAGTAAACATTACCGATACGTCAACTGCATTTAGGCCGTAGATGTCGGTGTAGAAGAACAGCAGGTACATACATGTGGTTTGGAAAATCAGATTCTGCGCCAGGTCGCCCGAACCGAAGCCGATGCGCTGGAGCCAAGAGAGCTTGTAAAAGCCTTTGTTTTCGTTAGTTGTTGACATGATTATTATTTATTTATTGATTCTTAATTCGAATGATGACATTGGCAGCCCGGTAAGTGAACGGACGTTGGCTTTCTTAGGATCGTCCTTCCAAGCATAGCGTACAGAATATACCACACTCTGTGGATGGAATCCTTCGGGCAGAGTCAGTGTGATATGATTTCCGTCGCTTGTGGCTTCTACATTCTGGAACACCTGGTCGCCGTCGTGGGCTGCCACTTCAAACTCGTAGAGCTTTCCTGGCAGAATTTGCTGGTCGAGGGTGAGGATAATCTTTTCGCCCTTCACTTCATGAGAAATGATAGTTGGTGAAATATATACCTTTTTATTATTATATACCAGACGGTCAAAGCAAAGGCCGATGCGTTCGGCCACCTCCTTCTTGCGCAGGGGATGGATGTCGACGGTCTCGCCAAGGTCGTTGATGACGGCAAGTTCGGCTGATGGGTCTTCTGCCGCAACAATGCGTTGTGCCTCACGAAGCTGTGCCCAGTTGCTCCTGACTGGATTCTCAGGATATGTAATGGGCTGTGGGAATCCTGTCTGCTGACGCCCGTCGTGGTTGGCAAGCTGTACGATGCAGAAAGGCATCTGTGGCTGTTGCCAGAGGTCGCGCCAGCAGCCCATCATCTTCTTCAGATAGTCGGTGTATGGTGCAGGATTGCCAGTGTTTGATTCTCCCTGATACCATACAACTCCAGAGACGGAATAGGGAGCGAGAGGGTGGACAACAGCATTGTAGAGTGTTGTGGGCTGATTCTGCAGTGATATATCGCCACTTGGGCATGAAGGCATTTCTGCCCCAACATGCATCTTCCATGTCTGGCTGAGGGGAATTATGTCTTTTGGCATGGGATTCTGAGAGAATCGGTCTTCGCCGAAGGCAATGAGATATGGCTTTTCAGGGATGAAGTGTGCCATTCCGTATTTGTTGATAAAGCGTACGGCAATCACGTTGTCGCCTTCTTTGAGAAGTCCTTCTGGGATATCATATCTGCGTGGAGGATATTGGTAGTAAGTGTGCCCGATTTCCTTTCCGTTGAGGTATGTTATGTCTTGGTCGAAAAGGGTACCTAATAAAAGCCTTGCCGGCTTCCCTGCATGTTCCTTGTCAATGTTTATGTGCTGGCGGAGCCATACACTTCCGACGCCCCTCCAGGTCCAGTTGGCTTGGTTTATGGTCTGCCAGTCGGAGTCCTTATAGCTTGGGAGGGGGAAGAATCGCGTGCCATCAATCTTGTCCAGAAGCTGTTCCCACTGTCTTGAAGCCTCGATGTTAGCCTTAGTCTGAGCCTTTATGTATTCGTCGTTCTGATAGAAAGCAACTTTCTTGATAAGCATCGGATAGTCTCTCATCAGCGAGTCGGTGGATATCCAAGCTTCGATGGGTGTGCCTCCCCAGCTGTTTACGATGATGCCTTGTGGCACGTTAGTCTTCTCGAACATACGCTTGCCGAGAAAGTATCCCACGGCAGAAAACTGCCAGGCGTTCTGCTTGTTGACAGGCTTCCAGTTGATGTTTGTGTCTTTGATGTCATCCCTCACGCCATGAGTGTCGGTATCATTCTGTACGCGGAAAAGTCGTATGTTGGTATTTTCGTAGGAATCAATCTCCTTTGTGTACTGAGGATATACACGTTCTATTGTGACGTCAATGTTGGATTGTCCTGAACAGAGCCAGACGTCACCGATGAGGATGTCGGTGAAGGTTGGAAGGCGATGGGTGTCGCTGTATACTTCCATCGTGTATGGGCCTCCGGCCTTCATCTTCGGGAGGTCTATGCGCCACTTGCCTGCTGAGTCTGCGGTAGCGTAGTAGCGCTTTTTGTTGAATTGGATGGTTACGGTTTCTCCTGCGTCAGCCTTCCCCCAAACAGGTATAGGCTTGCCACGCTGAAGCACCATACCCGACTGAAATAGTTTAGGGAGACTAACCTTAGCCTCCAGGAGCGAGGCACACATAAGTGCCATGCAAAGAATAGCCAATTTCTTCATATCTTTATCAAAGTGTACGAATTTTGTTGCAAAAATAACAAAAAAGTGTGATGAAAAGGCGAAAAATATCATTTTTCTTATGTGATGAAACATGATGAAAAACATCTGTAACATTTCAGAACGTCATATATTCCAATTATTTTGTAACTTTGCACCCAGAATAATCGCAAACAATTAATTAACGAGATGTCAACAATCAATCAAAACCAACAGAAAATCTCTATGGGCGAGAAGGTCGGCTACTCTTTAGGAGATGCCGCAGCCAATCTTGTGTTCCAGATGATGATGATCTTCCAGTTGAAGTTCTACACTGATGTGTTTGGACTCGACGGAGCTGTTGCAGGAAGTGTCCTGCTCGTTGCATGTTTGTCTGCTATAGTGGTAGACCCGGCAGTCGGCCTTTTAGTCGACAGGACAAAGACCCGGTGGGGAAAGTTCCGCCCTTGGATATTGTGGACGGCTGTGCCTTTCTGTGTGTTTTATATGCTTGCATTCTATAATCCCGGCATTGAGGACAATTCGACGGTAGCAACGTACGCTACTATTTCCTTCCTCCTGCTGATGACAGTTTATTCGTTGAATAATGTGCCTTATACCTCGTTAGGAGGTGTTATGACCAGTGATATTAGGGAACGCACAAACATTACGACAATACGTTTTGTGGCTGTGACTATAGCTCAGTTTGTCGTGCAGGGCATGACACTGCCGCTGGTAGACCATTTTAGCAATGGTGGCCGGAATCTGCAGCACGGCTGGATATGTACCATCGGAGTGTTCTCAGCCATCGCGTTCATATTCTTTATTATAACTTTCTGTGTAAGCCATGAGCGAATAGTTCCTCCTCCCACTCAGGAGATAGATATGAAGGAGGATGTCAAGCAGACAATATCCAATGTCCCATGGAATACTATGTTTGTACTCACTTTCACTCTTTTCATCACCTTGTCAATGTGGGGCTCAGCGATGAACTTCTATTTCCAGCATAATATTGACCAGAAGTCGCTCTTCGATTTTCTTAGTACTTTCGGTTTGGCAAATGACGTGGGGGATGCATATTCTGTAGGGTTCTCTTTGTTCAATATGGTTGGAGCCGTAGTACAGTTTGCCGGCGTACTATTGTTGTCGCAATATCTGGCGAATAAGTATGGCAAGAAAAAGGTGTTCATGGTATGCCTCTCGCTTACTGCATTATTCTCAGCGATGTTCTATATACCTTCGCCCACAGATGTCAGTCTGATATTCGTGCTTAATATCCTTAAGTCGCTGGCTTATGCTCCAACAGTGCCTCTGTTGTGGGCGATGATTGCCGATGTCGCAGATCATATTGAGTATGAGAACCATCGTCGTGCCACAGGATTCTGCTTCTCTGGAATTATCATGGCATTGAAAGTCGGTCTTGGCACTGGAGGCGCTATTGCAGGAATTATCATCTCTGCTTTCGGATATGTCTCAGGCAATGTGTCTGTACAGAACGAAACCGCTATGGAGGGTATTCGTTTAGTGTCAAGTATAGTCCCCGCAGTTATGTTTGGCATAGGTGTTCTTGCTCTTCATTTCTATCCTATTACCAAGGAGTATAATGAGAATATGCAGGCAGAGCTTGCTTCAAGACGCCGTCATGCAGAGTCTGCTGATGATGAATTTTAAGTATCAAAATACTGTATTAATTAAGTTTTAAAGTTTATGAAACCTCGTTATCTTTTCCCTAGTGATTATATGGCAGACCCGTCTGCCAACGTGTTTAACGGCCGGATATATATCTATCCCTCTCATGACTGGGAGGCAGGCGCTGCTTTCGATGATGATGGAGGCCACTTCCAGATGAAAGACTATCATGTACTCTCTCTGACTGATGTGGAGAATGGGGAGGTTACCGATCATGGCAAGATTCTCGATGTTGAGCAGGTTAAGTGGGCTGAGAAGCAGATGTGGGATAACGACTGTGTGGAGAAGGACGGCAAGTACTATCTTATTTTCTCAGCAAAGGACTACAATGGTGTATTCCATCTCGGTGTGGCAGTAAGCGACACACCTGAGGGCCCGTTTGTTCCGGAAGATCAGCCTATCAGGGGTTCAATGAGTATCGACCCAAGTGCGTTTAAGGATGATGATGGCCAGATATATGTTTACTTTGGTGGACTCTGGGGTGGTCAGCTCCAGTGGTATCAGGCTCCAGAGAAGCTTGTGGAGAAGGGAGTAGACCTCGGTCCTGCTGCCGACAAGAAGACTCAGCTCTTCGCTCCTGCCGACGTGCCTGCACTTCCGAGTTTCGTTGCTCGTCTGAGCGATGACGTGAAGCAGTTTGCTGAGGCTCCGCACAGTGTGATCATCCTCGACAAGGACGGTCAGCCTTTGAAGGCTGGAGACCCTCATCGTTTCTTCGAGGCATCTTGGATGCACAAGTACAACGGGAAATATTATTTCAGCTATTCTACTGGCGACAGTCACCTGCTCTGCTATGCCATCGGCGATAATCCTTATGGACCATTCACATATCAGGGAGTAATCCTTGACCCTGTAGTGGGTTGGACAACACACCATAGTATTCTAGAGTATAAGGGCGAGTGGTTCTTGTTCTATCATGACTGTGTGCCTTCAAACGATATCACTCATCTCCGTTCTTTGAAAGTTCAGCGCTTGTTCTACAATGAGGATGGAACAATCCAGAAGGTAATCAATGAATAGTCTCATTGAGACATATTATATAAGTCACCGTGACGAGCTGTTGGCATTTGTCAACAGCCGTCTTGGTGATTTTGCAGAGTCTGAGGATATCGTTCAGAATGTCTTCATGCGCTTGCTCACTTCTGATAAGATGATTACGGAGATCACTTTGCCAGCCTTAGTCTATACTATAGCACGTAATCTTATTTCAGACTATTTCCGGCGCCGCAGCACTTACGAGGAGTTTGAGCACTATATCAAACGTTCGACAGATGAAGATTCGTCGATGGAGTCTGTTATATCTGTCACTGAACTTACAGAACTTCTTGAGCGCGGACTTGCCCGTGTGCCAGAAAACTGTCGAGAGATATACCGTATGCATATTTACAGTGGTATGAAGGTGGGAGAAATCTCGCAAACATTAGGCGAGGGGTATAAGTCGGTTGAACATAGATTGGGTGCAGCACGCAAAGCATTGCGCTGTTTTTTGCGAAATTACGCTTAAAAAAAGCATTATTAAGACTTTCTTATAAGCTTTATCAATAAAAAAACTGCGAAAAATTTGCATATTAAAACATTTATTAGTACCTTTGCAACCTACAACTAAAGCATATAGCTACTAATAATGTTAAAGAGAACATTCTTTTGGTGTATTTTGTTTCTTGCAGTAAATACTGTTACTGCACAGTCTATATATAACGTAATAACTTTCGGAGCAAAGGGCGATGGAAAAACGGATGATGCCGTTGCCGTGCAGAAAGCTATTGACAAGTGCTCGAGCGATGGGGGAGGAATGGTCCTGTTTCCCCGTAATCATGTGTTTATTACAGGCCCTGTGGAATTGAAGAGTAATGTGGAGGTTCATCTTGAGTCTACTGCCACATGGAAAGCTAATCCTGATGAGAGTATCTATCACCTAAGTGCTTTTGGAGAGAACAGGGGCGAGGGAATGATGTGGATCTATGCCAAAGATGCCGATAACATCAGCATCACCGGCAAGGGCACCATTCATGGTAATGGCATAGCGTTCATGGGGGCAGAACTCAGCGATTCTTATGAACTCAAACCTCTTGCAGACCAGGCTTTCGATCCTCGCCCACACGTGCTAACGCTTACTGATGTAAGGAATCTCACTATCCGTGACGTTACCATAAAGGAGGGGGCTTACTGGACCGTGCATCTCATCGGATGCAATGAAGCAGTAATCGACGGTATCAATCTACTGAACAATCTTAAGATTCGTAATGGCGACGGCATTGATATTGACCATTCCAAGAATGTGCGCATAGCCAATTGCCACATCACAAGCGGTGATGACTGTATCTGTCTGAAGAATCGCCGTGAGTTCGAGAGATATGGCTCTTGCCATGATATAACAGTTACCAACTGCGTGATGTCAAGTCGTTCATGCGCTATCAAGATTGGTAGCGAGAACATGGACTCTATCTATAATGTGGTGTTTGACAACTGCATCATTACTGGCTCTAATCGTGGATTGGGAATCCAGAATCGCGACGAGGGAACGGTGACCGACGTTGTCTTCTCAAATATCCAGCTTGACTGTCGCCTGTGGAGCGATGTGTGGTGGGGCAAGGCAGAGCCAATCTATGTGACTTCTTATCCTCGTGCCAACGGAAACCATAAGGATGCCAACTGGCGATTCCCAAAGGGGGAGATAGAGGGACGTTGTGGAGAGGTAAGCCGTATCTATTTCAACAACATTACCGCTCTTAGCGAGAATGCTTGTTTCGTTGGTGGTGATGTACCAGGGAAGGTGAAGGATATATATTTTAATAATGTACGCGTGAGTCTATTATCCAATATCAAGCATCCTTCTCCCGATTCCTATCTCATAGACAAACGCCCATGTAAGGGTGAGGGATTCTTGAGGTTCAAGAAGGAGGAGCGAAACAATCAGTCGTTTCCTCTATTTACCGAAAATTTTTAATTCACTTTTATATAACTAATCAAAATTTTAATTTCTAACTTATGCAAAAGATTCTAAATCTGAAACAAGGAATGCAGAAGGCCATGTTCTTCGTGTTCTTCTTGTTGTGCAGTACGGTTATGATGGCACAGCAGAAAGTGTCGGGTACTGTACTGGACCAGGCGGGTGAGCCTCTCATCGGCGTAAGCGTGCTCGAGGCAGGAACTTCTAATGGAGTTGTTACTGATTTCAATGGTGATTTCACACTGATGGTGAAGCAGGGGGCAAACCTCACATTCTCCTACATCGGCTACACTTCACAGACCCTCGCTGCCGCCAACGGCATGAAGGTTACTCTTCAGGAGGACAACACAGTACTTAACGAGGTTGTTGTAGTAGGTTACGGTACAATGCGCCGTAAGGATGTTACCTCTTCTATCACGACAGTGAAGGCAGAGGACCTGAACAGAGGTGTGTTTACCGATCCTGGTCAGATGCTTCAGGGTAAGGTTCCTGGACTGGTTGTATCATCTACAGCCGACCCTAACGGTTCTCCTTCAATCACATTGCGTGGTGCTTCTACACTTCGCTCTGGTGCTATGTCGCCTTACTATGTAGTTGATGGAATCCCTGGTGTAGATATCTCTATCGTTTCTCCAGACGATATCGAGAGCATCGATGTGCTTCGTGATGCTACTGCTACGGCTATCTATGGTTCTAAAGCAGCTAATGGTGTAATCATTATCACAACAAAGAAGGGTGCTGAGGAAAAGACAAACGTTACTTATAATGGATATGTAGCATTCGATAAGATTCTTAATACTTATGATATGGCTACTGCCAGTGAGTTGCGTGAATATGCCCAAAGGACAGGTGTCACTCTGAAGGATGGTGGCGCTAATGTTGACTGGCAGGACGAAGTGCTTCGCACAGGTGTCAGCCATAACCATAATGTTGGTATCAGCGGTGGAAACGGACGTACCAACTATATGATCAGTGGTAACCTCATGAAGCGTGAGGGTGTCATCAAGATGACAGGTATGGATCGCTTCAATGTACGTTCGCTTGTTTCTACAAAGGTGCTGAAGGATCGTCTCACCTTGTCTTTGAGCCTGAACTCTATGTATGGTAAGCATTTCGGTGTTCCTACAGGCAATGAGGGCGCATCTGTACTTGATGCCATGAACTACTACTCACCTACCAACGCTATCAAGAATTCTGATGGCTCATGGACTGTAGGTGCCGGTTCTAAGAACTATAACCCACTCGCGCTGATGGAAGAGAATACATCTGAGACAATCTGGAAGCGCAACCAGTTTATCGGTAAGGCAACTCTCGAAATCATCAAGGGCCTGCTTTGGAATATTAACTATTCATGGAGCAACTACCAGAGCACATATAGCGGATACAACACCCGCAAGTCTCAGCTTGAGGGTATCGGAAACAAGAATGGCCAGGCCAGCCGCAATTCATATTTCGGACGTGAGCAGACTTTTGAGACCTATATTAACTATGGTTTCACAACAGGCAAGCACAAGATTGACCTTATGGCTGGTTACACTTGGGAAGAGAAGAAGAATAACGATGGCTTCGGTCTTAGCGTAGAAGGATATTACAACGATGACTTGACATGGTACAACATGTCATACGCACAGACTATCCTCGGTGTGCAGAACTCTGTATCGAGCGGCTATGTTGAGAACATCCGTAATATCTCATTCTATGGTCGTGCCAACTACTCTTTCGACAGCCGCTATATGCTGCAGGCAACTATCCGTCGTGACGGCTCTTCTGTATTCGGTAAGAACAGCCGCTGGGGTACATTCCCATCAGTATCAGCAGCATGGAATATCACAGAGGAGAGTTTCATGAAGGATCAGAATATATTTGATAACTTGAAACTTCGTGCTGGTTATGGTGTTTCTGGTAACGCTATGGGATTCGATGTATATTCTTCATACAACACCTACGGAGCTACTGGTACATTCACTTATGACGGTAAGATGTATCGTACTTATGCCGCTACAAAGAATGCGAACCCAGATCTTAAATGGGAGACAACAGGCATGCTGAACATCGGTCTCGACTTCGCATTCCTGAGAGGACGCCTCAATGGTACCATCGAATTCTATAACAAGAAGACAAAGGACCTTATCTGGAGCTATCCTGTTCCTACTACACAGTATGTATATGGCTGGATGGATGCTAACGTAGGTGAGATGACCAATAAGGGTATCGAGCTTACCATCAATGCTGTCCCTGTTCAGACAAAGAACTTCACATGGAACACCACAATCAACCTCTCTCACAATAAGAATACTGTGGACAAGATGCAGAACGACCAGTTCCATACCACTAACCTCACTCAGGGTGACCCAATGGTGTCAGGTGTATCTCACGACGGTTGGACACAGAGAATCATGGAAGGTGAGTCTATCGGTACATTCTATACATATCAGTATGCTGGTACTGTTAACGGACGTTCTGAGTACTATGTGCTTGATGAGAATGGTAACCGTACAGGCGAGACAACTAATAACCCAAGTCTTAAGGATCGCTCTATCACCGGTTGTGCTCAGCCAAAGCTCAACGTAGGTTGGAACAATAGCCTTTCATATAAGAATTGGAACTTGAACGCATTCTTTACAGGTGTTTTCGGCAATGACGTTTATGACAGCCCACGTGCTCACTATACAAGTTCACAGATGTTCTCTGACGGTAAGAATGTACTTCAGGAATTCCTTTCATTCCCTGCTGGCGACGCATCTGGCTCATTGCCTTCTGACCGCTGGATTGAGAAGGGTTCTTATGTACGCCTGCAGTCGCTCTCTCTGAGCTATACTTTCCGCAACTGCTTCAACAACTGGATTCAGGATCTCACTCTCTATGGCACAGCTAACAACGTATTCACTATTACAAGCTATAAGGGACTTGACGCTGAGGTTAACCTCGGTGGTATCGACCCAGGTATCGACTATCGTTGGAGCCGCTATCCACACACACGCACTTTCATGCTTGGTGTTAAGATTAACTTTGGAGATGGCAAGAAGAAGTAAAGTAAATATCATTTAATAAGATTTTGAGAATATGAAAATAAATAAATTGATTCTTGTAACTGGCTTGTTTGCCGTAGCGCTTACCAGTTGTACAGATTTGGATGTCAATCCAAGTTCTCAGTACACAGAAGACCCAAGTAAGAACTCTGGCGTTGACCCCATGATTGTGGTAGAGGCAAAGATGGCCGATGTATATTTCCACCTCTCAGGCACATTCGGCCGTCGTTATATGGAGGCTAACTGTCTGGCTTCTGACGAGTTTACTGCCTTGGCTTTTGATGGAGGTTACTACGATGGTGGTACTTATGCCCATCAGGCTCTGCACTGCAGTTCTCCAACCGATGCTTCACTCGACTGGTATTCTGATCTCACATCAGGTATTACCAAGGCTAATACTATCCTTGAGGAGCTTGGCAGCGGTGCTTCTGCTCAGATGACGGCACCTGCTCGTGCTATGCGTGCTTTCTTTACATGGGTTCTGGTGGATAACTTCGGTGACACACCTATCCTTGAGAAGGTTCCTGCCGAAGGCGAGGTAGTAGCCCGTTCTCCACGTAAGGAAGTAACCGAGTGGATAGAGAAGGAGCTTGTAGAGATTATCCCTTATCTTACAGAGGATGTAACAGAGAATACTTATGGCAAGCCAACTCGTTGGATGGCAGAGGCTCTTCTGGCTAAGATTTACATCAACTGGCCTGTTTACACAGCTGAGTCTGTAGATCAGTATGATGCTGCAACAGCTGCTAATCCTAAGCTCGATGCTTGTATTGAGCTTTGCGATGATATTATCAATGGTGGTAAGTTCAATCTCGGATCTGTTGACTATCTCCACAAGTTCTCTTACGACAATAGCTGGAAGGTGGAAGACTTCATCTATGCTATGCCTTATGATGCTATCAATCGTCAGGGCTTCCAGTGGGCTCGTACACGCTCATTCAAGCAGTTGAAAGGACTTGTTCCTAACGTATATGGATCTGCCGACGCTTTCACACAGTCGTTTGGTGGCAACATGGTTGTAACTCCAGAGTTTGTCAAGCTGTTCAGCCTGGAGGGCGATATCCGTAATCTCTGTGTTCTGCGTGGTGATATATACAATCGCGATCCTAAGACTCTGCGTCCTACAACTGAGCCATTCATGTATAAGGGCAAGCAGGTTCATTTTACAGATGATATAAAGCTCATTAAGGAGGATAATACTATCGATGTAGGTAATAACGACGATGCTATCCAGCAGGGTGCTCACTCAATCAAGTGGTTTATTATTCCTGGCGACTACAACAATGGTCGTAACCAGTCTAATGACCTGCCAATCTTCCGCTATGCCGATATCCTTATGATGAAGGCTGAGGCTCTGGCTCGTATCGGAAAGAGTGGCGCAAAGGATCTCTTCAACCAGATTCGTGCTTATGCAGGTGCACCTCAGATCTCTGCCGAGCCTTCACTCGAGGAGATTTATCAGGAGCGCGGTCGTGAGTTCTT
>DGTJ01000103.1:24313-35458 GCA_002393725.1 Prevotella sp. UBA4339
GATGAGAACTGGCGTCGTAACGATATGATTCGCTTCGGTCATTTCGAGGATGAGTTCTTCCCTCACTACAAGAACTTCCCCGATGCAAGCTTCGACAAGCGTCATCGTATCTTCCCTGTTGAGCAGGAGATGCTTGACCTGAACCCAGGTTGGACTCAGAACCCAGGATACTAATCCGATAGTTTGAATAATAGAAAGAGGCTGTGTCATAATAGAACGACACAGCCTCTTTTTTTTCTAATAAAGGGCAGAACATTTGAAAATTACACTGCAAAAGTTTCATCCCAAGTTTTGGTATGTACATTCCAAGTCTTGGTATGCATGTTTCAGGTCTTGGTATGTACGTTTCAAGTCGTGGAATGAAAAATTTCTAACGTTTTTTTATTGAAACTGTTTGGATATTCAGAAATAAATGTATAACTTTGCCGAAAATCAGGATTATGGATAAACTTACCGTACAGCAAAGGCATGCCAACATGGCAGCTATCCGGTCGAAGGATACGAAACCGGAAATGATTGTGCGTCGTGGGCTATGGAAAAGAGGCTTCCGCTATAGGCTGAATCATAAGCGTCTGCCTGGACATCCTGACCTGGTACTGAGGAAGTACAGGACATGTATCTTCGTGAATGGCTGTTTTTGGCATGGACACCTAGTGGATATGCAGCGTATTGAAAATTCGCAGTGTTGCAAGATACCAAAGACAAATCATGACTTCTGGGTGGCTAAGATACGCAGGAACAAGGAGCGCGATAAAGAAGAGCAGCGCAGACTGGCAGAGATGGGGTGGCACTGTATAACGGTGTGGGAGTGTGAACTGAAACCGTCCAAGCGCGAAGAAACGCTTGAGTCGATAGCGTTCACACTAAACCATATCTGGCTACAGGATCATCAGGCTTGCGTCATTTCCTATCCAGAGATAGAAGAAGAGGAAATACAGATGCCAATAGCAGCAGAGAGTAATCTTAAGAAAGAATAATAGTATTATCCTGTCCGTATCCACCACCCAATTGGGTGGATTTTTGCTGTTGTTATAGTTTTTCTCCCTTTAAGGTAGCCTGAAGCATCACGAAAATGTATATCTTTGTGCAGACTTTACATAAAACTTATGACAATGAGAAAGGTGATGATTATGTTGGCAACAGTGCTTATGTTAAGCACAGCCGATGCCAATGCGCAAGGATTCTTGAAGAAACTGAAACAGAAAGCCCAGCAGGCAGTAGGTATCACAGAGAAAGAGCATCGTGAAGATGAGGAGGCTGACGATGGAGCCCCTGCCGATCCTTCTAACATTGCAGTTGCACAAGGTAGCGACATCGTACCAAAACGACGGACGGTGACTGTCACTTGGGATGGCACCATTACACCTTCAAAGGCTTCGACAGTACCTGCTCTGATGGCGGAATTTCCCCAATTACCATCTGCCGAAAAGATGGCTCGCAGCACAATGGAGGAACGAGATGCCTATACTCAACAGATTGCGGCTGTGCTGACACGTTCCGAGCAGTTGCAGGAAGGTGCCAATGGCTGTTCTGATGCCGAAATGGAAACTCTGCGCCAGAAATGGGAGCAGAAACTCCAAAACCTGTTCGGTCTGACTAAAGAGGAAATGGCTATCTTGAGCGACGAAGATGCCCCAGAGTCAAAAAAAGACCCTATACGTCAGAAACTGATAATGAAGATTATGGGTGGGAATCCAGACCAGACAGAGATACAGCGCTTCGAGAAGATGAGTGATAAGGAGCAGGAAGCCTATATCCGTCAGCATCCGGAGTTTATTCAGAAGATGCAGAAGATGGCATTGAATGCAGGTAACTTCAGCAATCAGGCTAAAAGAATGTCGGAAGCCATTAATAGCTATGAGGCCAAAGTGGGCAAGCTGATGCTGGATTACGTCAACTTTATGGAGCTTGAGGAGAGTCACAGCTATGCTAGTATCGTGAAGAAGTACGATGGCAAGTTGCAGAGAATCTACGGGCAAGTATGTGCTACAAGTGATGCCGTGCAGATCGATGCTCTTTATGCTGAAGCTGATGACATGCTCTATAATTACCGCTTAGAAGCAGCCAAGGAATATCGTACCTCACTGCAACGCCGCATCAATCAGACCAAGAAGTTTGCCGCTGAGTTTGCTCGTATGTCGCAGGAAGTAGTGAATAATGGCGACTTGCCAGAGTGTGTCATCGGACGTAATGACCTCAATGCAGTAATTATGATAGGTAACCTGCTCGATGAAGCATATAAGGATCTTCCCGAGCTGGAGGCATCTCCCGTTTGTAAGGAAACCGTATATGAGTTGCAGAAGGGTTGGACGTTTGTTGCTTGGGAGTGTGGCGGCTATATTGGTGCTGTCAGTGACTTCAAAACTCCAGGCAGCCAGTGGCCCTTGTTGGCAAAGAGCGACGAGACTGAAGAATTTGCCGTAATAGAGAATGGCAAGTTCCGCAAAATCGATGAGGACGAGCTGAAAGCCATCAACAATAAGGCTGACGCACGTCGGAAGAAGGTTGCAGGTCAGGGCACACCACCTCCTTATGGCGTTTATAAGAGCCGCAGTGGCAAGCGAATGGTAGAGTACAGCAAAACAGGTGAGGTCATCATCGACGGTATGACAACCTTTACTCCATCTGCCTTTACGGTCAATACAGAATGCCTTGAGTGGATTATCTTCGATGGTGGCAAAATCGTGAAGTGTTCCTATAAAATGTAAGTCTTGGGAAATGTTAAATATAAAATAGTGCTGTGGTTACTGCTTGCCATGTGCAGTACCACGGCACTTTCTGTCAACTACCCCAATCTGTTTGGGAGCGATTGGACTAATGCCGAACTATTTGTCAGAGAGCATCACGGTGAGTGGAAGCAGGAGTTCGACCTCTTTGGCGTCGATAGTCATATAGCCGAGGCTATTATCTTTCCAGAATTGATACGCTACAGCATGTGGCAGGATAAGTTGGAGCAAGCGGCTGTCAATGGCCTTTACGTTATTAAAGGTATAGAGGGAGCTAATTTCTCAGTAGGCCGTTTCCAAATGAAGCCTTCGTTTGCTGAAGAGATAGAGCAGGCTTGGAACGATTCTCCCTTAGCGCAGGAATATGGATTCACATTTAATCTGGCAGACAATAACGAGGCTCGCCGTTCTCGTGTCCGACGCTTGGGCACGATTCAGGGGCAATGCCGCTATCTGGCCATCTTTATTCGAATACAACAGCTACGTATTCCCCAACTTAAACATGTGTCTCTTGAAGAACAAGTACGCATATTAGCGACAGCCTATAACAGATCCTTTTCTGCTTCTTGGCAGGCTTTATGCAAAATGCAATACGAATGCCGTTTCCATACCGATATCATAAAGACTCATCGGACGCAACTATATTGCTATGCCGATATAGCCCTTAGCTATTATACCTCTACGCTCACTTCCTAATGGCAGAATGCTACCTTATGATAGCAGCCCAGCCTCCTCCGCTGCTGAGGTGGATGTTTAGGCGGTCAGTGCTGGTAACAGTCTGCTGAGAGCGCTTGTAGTCGCTGGCTTCTTTCATCGCATTGATGCCATCGGCAAATATCTCTGCCTGATGCTTGCCTGTGCCTAAGAATGATAGGTCGATGGCGAGGTCGCGAGGTGTCCAGTCGGTCATAGCAGCAACATACCATGTCGTGCCCTTACGGCGGGCTATTACGATATATTCTCCCAACTTGCCATCGAGGGCTTTGGTCTCATCGAAGGTGGTAGGAACTTGGGCGATAAAGTCTGTACATTCCTGATTCTGCATATACTTAGTGGGACTGTCGGCCATCATCTGAAGTGGAGCCTCGAAAACGGTGTACATCGCCATCTGGTGTACTCGAGTGCCCTGACTCATTGGATGGTCGTTATTGCCAAAGAAACAGTCTTTCATTGCGTTCGACATTGCGCCTGGAGTATAGTCCATAGGGCCTGCCAGCATGCGGAGATAAGGAGCTGTAACGTCATAACGTGGCTGATTGTGAAGAGGGCCATCACCCACACGAGGCTCCCACTTAGAGTTCTCAAGGCCTTTTACGCCCTCGAAGTTGAAGATGTTGGGATAAGCCCTCTGTATTCCAAAAGGCTTCAGGCCATGATAGTCAAGATAGAGATGGTACTTGGCAGCGCTCTCTGCAATCTTATATGCAGAGGCAATCACCTGCTGGTCGTCCCTATCGAAGAAATCTACTTTGAAGCCTTTAATCCCCATTTCGGCATATCGTTTCATTACGGCATCTGTTACTGAGATGTCGTTCAGCGGATTGCTTCCGATAAGATTTCTCCAACTGCTCCAAAGGATGATGCCGACACCCTTCTCCTTACCGTGGGCAATCAGTCTCTTCAGGTCTATCTCTGGGTTCAAGTTCTCTGTCAGTGACTCCTTCCCGCTCCAGCCCTCATCGATGATGATATACTCGATATGATTCTTGGCAGCGAAGTCTATATAATATAAATAGGTGTCGGTATTCATACCCGACTTGAAGTCAACACCATAGACATTGGTATTGTTCCACCAGTCCCATGCCACCTTGCCTGGGTGAATCCATGAAGTATCCTTGATGCGGCACTTTGGGGCAAGCCTTTGTGCCATATCACAGTTAAGTATGTCTGCATCACGCTCTGTGATGACTACTGCACGCCAAGGCAGGGCACTACTGCCTTCCAACTTTGCAATATAGTCGGCACGACGGGTAGGCACAAGGTTCAAGCGGTCAAAGCCTCCTATCTCCTGTTCCAGTGGATAAGGGGCAAACTCTGCCTGCAGAGTGTTATCTCTGTTGCCTTTCTTCAAGAACATTCCAGGATAGTTTTCCACTCCTGCATCCATAACAATAGCCTTGATACCACCAGGCAGGCATACTGCCAGTGGAGTGATGGCGAGAGAGTCACTATACATCTTTGACAGTGGCTGCTCGTCATAATAGGATTCGAAGCTATAGCAATAGCGCTCGCCACCTCGATTGTCATTGACGTAGGGTATGAATGCCTGATAGTCATCTGCAAAGCAGAACTCTGCCTGCTCGCTTGTCACTTCTGAGGCCTTTTTCCTGTTGATGATGAAACGGTAGGCAGCCCCATCGTTATAGACTCGGAACTCGAGGCTGATGCCATTCTTAAATGATATGGTAAGGCTGTTATACTCGTCTTTCACCACAGATTTCTTATAGAACGGAGTCTCAAACTGACTCCTTACTTGCTCGCGCTTGGATTCCTTGCCTATTCCGCCTTTGGTGGAAACATCCATTGTGCCGTCAAGCAGGATATTAATGTTCGAAGGCTTTAATACATCTGTGCTCTTATATCTTATCTGCCAGTCCAGAGAGTAGTTTCCGAGTCTGTGGATATCTACTTGGACAGTCTTGTCGGGCGACTCGATGCTCCAGTCTCTTTTCATACTAAATGCATGTGCAGTCATACCAATGCACATCAGGCACATTACGGCCAGTAACCTTAAAGTCTTCATATTCTCCATTCTTATTCTTCGTATTCTGTTGGGTCAGGAATGCCTGCTTCGGCAAGTGCTTCGCGGCGCTCTACGCAGGTGCCGCATTTGCCGCAATGCTTGTCGCCTCCACGATAGCATGACCAGGTCTCGGCATAGTCGATGCCCAGCTCTTTCCCGCGAGCTGCTATCTGCCCCTTTGTCATGTTGCAGTAAGGCGAGAGCAGACGTACGCCATTGAATGTTCCTGCGTGGGTGGCTGCGTCGAATGCCTCTACGAACTCTGGGCGGCAGTCGGGGTAGATGGTGTGATCGCCTCCGTGATTGGCCATCATGATATACTGCAGGTCGTTGCTCTCTGCTATTCCTGCCGCGATGGCGAGCATGATGCCGTTGCGGAAGGGAACTACGGTTGACTTCATATTGTCATCGGCATAGTTGCCCTCTGGGATTGCTGCATCTCCGGCCAGCAGGGAGCTGCGGAAGTACTTGTGCATAAACTCAAGTGGAATCACCACGTGCCTGATGCCTAAGCGCTCACAGTGCTTCTTGGCAAAGGGAATCTCCTTGGAGTTGTGGTTGCTGCCATAGTCGAACGATATTGCAAGTGCTATGCGCTCCTGATAGTCATATAACAAAGTTGTGGAGTCCATGCCTCCGCTTAAAATAAGTATACAGTCTTTCATCTTTTTCTTGTTTTTGCTGCAAAGATACAAAAAAAGCTACAGATTTCACAGATAATCACAGATATTTTATTAACTTTGCAGCATGAAACTGAAACAAATAGTACTAACCGCTTGGCTGTTGTTGGCTTCTGTGACGTGTTTTGCTCAGGTTTGGCAGTATGTCGACCCTCGTATCGGATGTGAGGGAGTGGGTCGTACCTTCCCTGGACCTTCGATGCCTTTCGGCATGTGCAAGCCAGGGCCTGACTGCACAATAAAGCCGAATGCAGGCTGGGCTCCGATGCCTGAGGTGGTAACGGGTTTCTCGCAGACCCATGTCAGCGGTACGGGCGGTGGGCAGAAATATGGTAACATACTCATCCAGCCGTTAGTGGGCCACATGCTGGCACAGGCAGACAAAGACTATTCTCAGCGAAGGGTAGAGGAAGAGTTCTCCCTTGGCTATTATTCTACCACATTCGATAACGGCATCCGTACGGAGATAACAGCATCGGAGAGATGTGCTTTCTATAGGATACATTACCCTTCTGACGGATCTCTTCTTATCGATGCGACTCACTATCTTGGCAAGAATCCTATACCAGACCTTCGCGAGCAGCAGCAGTTTGTTGGCGGAGAGGTTGAGGTGGTCAGCGATTATGAGGTGAGAGGCTACTCCCGTATCAGAGGCGGGTGGAACAATGGCGATGCATATACCGTATATTTCTGCCTCCAAAGCAGCCTGCCTTTTAAGCACGAGCCTGCCCCACAAGGGATCAGAGCTGTTGAGACGTTGACTTTCGCAAGTTGTGTCACCCCTTGCGAGACGGTCCCTTGTGAAATAAAAATCGGAATCTCATATATTAGCACTCAGCAGGCAAGGCGGAATATACCTGAGTGGGATTTCGATATGCAGTTGGGGCGACTGCGCGACAGTTGGGAGAAACTGCTGAGCCGTGTGAAGATAGAAGGCACGGAGCAGCAGAAGCGCATGTTCTATACCGCTCTTTATCACACCATGCTGATGCCCGTAGATAAAAGCGGTGAGAACCCAAAGTGGACAGAGACACCCTATTACGACGACTACTATGCTATCTGGGACACCTATCGCTCATCTTCACCACTCATTACGCTGCTTGACCCTAAGCGTGAGGCCGATATCGTCAACTCCCTCCTTAATATATATAGACGAGAGGGATATATGCCTGATGCCCGTAGTGGCGACTGTAACGGGAGGACTCAGGGAGGCTCGAATGCTGAGGTAGTCATCGCTGATGCCTTTGTGAAGGGAGTAGAGGGAATCGATTATGACTATGCCCTTGAGGCGATGCTCAAAGATGCTGAGGCAGACCCAGGGGCAGATCATGAGAAGCATGGCAGAGGCGGACTCAGGGAGTATCTTTCGCTTGGCTATGTCCCATACGGCATAGACCGGGCAGGCACAAGGACCATCGAATATGCATACGATGACTATTGCATCGCACTGGTTGCCAAGGGCTTAGGACGTGCCGATGTGTATAGGCACTATCTGAAGCAGTCGCAGAACTGGAAGAATCTTTGGCGCTCAGACTATGAGTGGGACGATGTGAAGGGCTATATCATGCCCAGGGATGCAGAAGGCCGCTGGCTCGACTCGGTGCCTTGGGGCAAGTCGAAGGTGTATCATCCGTCTATTCCCTATACGCCTGTCACAAAGGTGGCTCCCTGGTATCTGCCTTGGTGGAGCACATTCTTCTATGAGGCGCTTTCCGCAGAATATTCGCTCAGCATCCCTCACGATGTGCCAGGACTCATCGAGGCTTGTGGAGGGGCAGAGGCATTCCGTAAGAGACTTGATATGTTTTTTGAGCGCAAGAGATATAATGTGGGCAACGAGCCCTCGTTTCTTACTCCTTGTCTCTATCACTGGATAGACCGGCCAGACTTGACATCCGACCGTGTGCGTCAGATTGTGGCAGAAAACTACACAGACAATCCTGACGGGCTGCCTGGCAATGACGATAGCGGGGCAATGTCTTCGTGGCTCGCTTTCCACATGATGGGACTTTACCCCAATGCCGGGCAGAGCTATTATCTGCTGCATGCCCCAATGATACGGGAATGGACCTTGCAGCTCTCTAACGGCAAAACTCTTCATTCCATCGTTATGGGCAAGGGCACGCATTTCGAGAAAGTGATGCTTAACGGGAGGCTGCTGACTGATGCTCGGTTAGACCATTCCGACCTGATGGGTGGGGGAGAACTCGTCTTCTACATGTCAGGCAAGAGCGAGTCCGTAGCTCGTGGAAAATTCCCACGTTGGGACCGAAATGTTCCCACGTTGGGACTGAAATGTTCCCACGTTGGGACTAAAAAGGGAGCAATAAGCTTCACTCTCAACAGGCAGTATCGCACCTGGCCTCTGACCTATGGCTGGCTGGCAGATACCCTTATCGTCACATGCAAGGAGGCTACATACAAAATAGCCCGTTCTATCGTGGAGAATGCCGATGGATTCTGTTGGGACATACCTTCCGACGGTGCTGTCTACGAGCCAAAAGCCACTTTCGCCTTCATCTCTCGCAAGGCTCTGAAAGACCTGAGAGAGAAGGAATACATGACATACGATGGAATCACATGGCGGAAGAAAGGTGAATCGGATGCGAAAATACATGTGCAGGCTGATATAGACCGTACGGAGATGTGGATAAAAACGGATGAAGACATTCCCTTTGTGATGGAAATGAGGAACAATCCTTTAGGAATAGACTGGATAACAGACTTATGAGACGGATAAATGCGATATTAACTCTTCTTGTATTTTGCATGATGGTACATGCGAGTCAGACAGACAGCAAGGATGCTGCTGATGCAGCCCTCGCTAAGATAAACATTGAGATAGCCGAAGAGCAGCAGTCAGGCAACTTGGAAAAGGAAAGTCAGTCACGTTGGAAAAAGATAGTGACACTGAAGAACTTCTCACAGACGGGTGAGCTCTACAATGAGGCAGGAGTGCAGATGGAATGGTTCGGCCAGAACGGACAGTGGGATAATTACTATCGCACTTGGCAGCTTAAGGCTAATGCTCTGTGTGCTTTAGGTAAGGTGCAGCAGTCTCTGCAAGAGACACAACGGATGCTCTACGATGCCAAGAAGAGAGGTAATAAGTTGGGCAGGGCGCTGGCATACAAGCAGATAGGTATTGTATATCTGAACATGAAACAGACAGAGCCAGCAGTAGAGTCGTTGAAGAGATATGCCGAGCTTATTATGGATGAAGAAGGAGGCGAGGACTTTGCTTCGCTGAGCAATATCTATTACCGTATGGCCAAAGCCTATGACTATGACAAGGCTTACGGCAAAGAACTTCAGATCACGGCTGAGTGGCTCAAGTTCCTGCATGAAAAGGTAGGCAAGGTCGAGAGGGCAGACGTGCGCGAATGCTATCATTCCTGCTATCTGGCACGTGCTGCTGCATTCATCGGAATGAAGAAAATGGATGATGCCCGCATGGCTCTTGACACTGCCAGCCATCATGCACACATCATAAATACAGTGCTCGGACTGCATCATTACTATAAGATGCAAGCACGCTATTTCCTGGCTAAAGGTGATGCTGCCAAAGCACTGCTCTACACCGACAGCGTGACAATGACGACCAGCGAGAAAGACACTCACCTTAGTGAGATAAGGGCACAGGCACTGATGATGCTGGGCAGGGGTGCGGATGCAGCGCGGATATATGAGCAGCTGTATCATGAGAAAGACTCTGTCTTCTCACGTGATGCTCGTCAGCATCTCGATGAGCTGAACACTCTGTTCCAGCTTGACGAGTTGAAGACAGAGCAGCAGCATACAAAGTTTAAATACATTATTATCACAGTCTCGTCTGTAATGCTGGCTCTCCTCGTCCTGCTCCTATACGGATGGTATACTGCTATCAGACAGAAGAAAGTGAACAGGCAGCTGCGTATAGCTAATAAAAAGGCGAAGACATCGGCAAGGATGAAGTCGGAATTCATTCGTAATGTCTCGCACGAGATACGCACACCTCTTAATATTCTCTCTGGCTTCACTCAGATTCTTACTAAGCCTGGGCTTGACCTGCCCGAAGCAGAAATGGCTGACGTGCAGGCGAGGATAGAGGAAAATGCTGAGCGCATCACCAAACTGGTGGATCAGGTGCTTGAACTGAGTGACATCAGTAGCGAAGTAGTAATAGAGCGCAATGACCATATCAATGCTCAGGAAATTTTGAAACAGGCGATAGATTCCTCGAAAATAGCGTTGCATACTCGTCCGGAGAATGCTGATTCTGCAGTGGAGTTCAAAATGGCGGGCGAGCAGACGGCTGACTCGGTAGAGCTTATTACTAATAAGGTGTATGCCATACGTGCTCTGTCACAGATACTGGAGAATGCCTCCAAGTTTACGAGTGAGGGCTGTATTATTCTCCAAATGGAATATACTGAAAGCAAGGTGAGGTTTGTTGTCGAGGATACAGGAGTGGGCATCTCAGCTGACGAGGCGGAGCATATCTTCGATGAATTCGTGCAGTTGGATGAGTTTTCAGATGGAATAGGAATCGGACTGACAGTGGCTCGTTCCATCGCTCAGCGCATGGGAGGCAACCTGTGGCTTGATACGGATTATTCACATGGCGCACGCTTTATACTTGAACTTCTTAGAATATAATAGCCAGATATGAACAGACTGAATAAAATATTGCTTCTTTGCGTGGCATGCCTGATAGCATGTCAACTGTTTGCTCAAAACGAGAAACTTGGAGGTGTGTATTATGCCTATCCGATAGAATCGGGCAATTCTGCACCAGAAATCCTCCCTGCCCCAGAAGGATATGAGCCCTTTTATATCTCGCATTATGGACGTCATGGCTCCCGCTGGCTGACGAATGATATGAGATATGTATGGGTAAACAGGCATTTTGAGGATCAGAAGAATCTTACGAAACTTGGTAAGAGTGTTCGAAAGCGTCTGGCTAAGATATGGAAGAATGCAAAGGGTAATGGAGGTAAACTGACCGCATTGGGAG
>DGTJ01000075.1 GCA_002393725.1 Prevotella sp. UBA4339
CGAAGGAGAAGGTCACCAAGGCCATCGAGGTCTCGTAACGGACATTGATTAGCCGCATAAATAAAGGGAGCAGCATCCTATCGGGTGTTGCTCTTTTTTTTATGATAGAGTTCTTTTATTACAGATAATTTTAGTACCTTTGCAGCCAGAATGAGACGGACTCTGATAACGGCAAAAATACTAACGGCTCTTTGCGCTGTTTGCTTGACGGTTTTACTAAACTGGCATAACCATGATGGCGTGGCTGCCGAAGGGTCCTGTCAGCATCGCGAGTCGTCCGTTCTGGCTCCGGCAGCACCAGCATCATCATGAAGCCACACTGACTGATGTTGCATACAGTCTCGGCTTTGAGAATCCCACACATTTCATCCGTATCTTCAAGCAGCAATACGGCATCTCACCGTCAATACTTTGATTTTACGTAATATGAAGAATTTTATGAGAACATCAGCCCTCGCGCTGACAGGCGTACTGCTCATCGCCTGCGGAAACAAGGAGCAGAAGAGTGAAGCAAATGTAAACGAGAATCCCGTGGAGGAGAAAGTGGAGGTAAAGGCCGTTGAGGGTCGCAAGAACTTCAGCGACAAGACCGTTATCACACCGCTGCCCGCCATCATGATTGCCACTTGGGACGAGAACAAGAACCCAGACGTGATGATGGCAGCATGGGGCGGCCAGTGCGGACCGAAGCACATCACCTTCGAACTCTCAAAGCACAAGACCACGGACAACATCCGTCTGAAGAAAGCCTTTACCATCAGCTTTGCCACGAAGGACGACATCGTTCAGAGTGACTACTTCGGCATCGTTTCTGGCAATGACGTGCCCGACAAGGTGAAGAAGGCCGGCTTTACGATTACGCCAAGTCCTAATGTCGATGCACCTATCATCAACGAGTACAAGCTGACACTGGAGTGCAAGGTAGTAACGTTTGATGAGGACGAGAACGGTGGTGCCCGAGTGGTGGGTGAGATTGTCAACATGAGTGCCGACGAGAGCATCCTCGATGAAGAAGGCAACATCGACCTGGCGAAGCTTCAGCCCGTCATCTTCGACTCTGCCAAGAACGAATATCGTGTGGTGGGCGAGAAGGTTGGCACCGCCTGGGGTTCAGGCAAGGCTGTGATAGAGCGAGAAGTGAAATAGAATTGTTACCACAACAGAGAAACCGGAATATAGCAGAAACTATGAACATAGAGGATTATCGCGAGTTTTGCCTGTCATTAGGTGATGACATAGAGGAGAAACTACCGTTCCAGAAATTCAAGAGTGGAGAGGGCGTACTGGTGTTCTACGTCTCAGGTCATATGTTCTCTTTCTTCGACTGCAACGATTTCTCGGTCATCTCGCTCAAATGTCAGCCAGAGCGTATAGAGGACTTGAAGGCACAGCATGAGTGTATCGGCAATCCGTATAACGAATCGCCCAAGCACTGGATAGGCATCAATCCCGCTGAGGCTCCTGATGCACTCCTGAAGGAACTTACCCGAAACTCCTACGAGATTGTCAAGGCGAAGTACAAAAAAAGCAAGAAATAGCAAGCACACAGAGAGTCTGACCCTCTGTGTGCTCTCTAGTGTAGCCACCGTCAGTTCACCATTCACACTGTTCCGTTTTGCTGGTGGCATTCGGGCTACTTACAGAGTTTACATCCTGCACACTTGTTCAGCTCGCCACGGAAGCGCTTCTCCACCAGGTAGTGCAGGCGGTCGCGCAGGGGTTCGAGCTGCATCTTGTCGATGACCTCATTGATAAAGGCATTCTGCAGCAGCACTTTGGCTTCCTGCAGGGAGATGCCCCGCTGACGCATATAGAACAAGGCAGCATCGTTGAGCTGGCCCACGGTAGAGCCATGAGCACACTTCACATCGTCGGCATAGATCTCAAGCATCGGCTGTGTGTACATGCGGGCCTCCTTGGCTGCAGTAAGGTTCTGGTTGGTCATCTGCGAGGAGGTCTTCTGAGCGCCATGCTCCACAAGTACCCTTCCGGCAAAGGCTCCCGTGGCCTTATCGTCGAGCACATACTTATACAGCTCATTGCTCGTGCAGTGAGGCACGCGATGGGTGATCAGCGTATTGTTGTCCACATGCTGCTGCTTGTCGGCTATCACGCATCCGTAGCAATGGCACTCAGCACCCTCACCGGAGAATACGAGGTCGAGCTTGTTGCGAGTGATGCCGTTGTGCAGGGTGATGACATTATGATTCAGGCGGCTGTTAGCCTGCTGCTCGATATATACATTGCTGATACGTACGTTCTTATTATGAGTCTCCTCCATGCAATAGAGGTCGAGCGATGCATTCTCACCTACGTAGGCCTCTATCACCTGAGTGGCGAGGAAGTTACGGTCGTCGGCAGCATGGTCGCAGAAGAGCATCTTTATCTCGGCTCCTTCCTCAAGGATGATGAGCACACGGCGGTTCACCATCAGGCTAGACACCACTCGCTGGGCATCCTGAGGCGTCGCCTTAAGGATATTGATCACCTGGATGGCACGGTCCACCTTCACATTCTTAGGCACATACACCAGCATGCCGTCCTGCGCCAGCATGGTGTTGAGCGCCGTGACAGCATCATCCGACGTCTTTGCCAGCTTGGCATAGTATCTGCCTACGATATCGGGATAGTCGCACAGCGAACCTATGACAACGCCCTCAGGCAGATGGCCCTTGGGCTTCTCGTCGTGATAGAACATATCATTCACCACGAAATACAGACTCGTACTCAGGTTAGGCACATCGCAGCGGAAGGCACTGTACGGATCGACGGGAATCTGAAGACGGCTGAGGTTCAGGCCATAGTCGGGCTCGAAGAGTCTGCCCACGTCAGTGTACTTGTATCTCTCCACCTTCTGTGAGGGGAATCCCTGCTTGCGGAAATCCTCGAACGCCTGGTCGCGCACGGCATTCATCGATGCCGGAGCGTGGCTGAAGATAAGCTGCCGGGCCTGCTCGTAGAGTTCTATATACTGTTTCTCACTTGAAGTAATCATAACACCTAAATCTCTAATTACTCCTCTCCGATTTCTTCCTTTATCCAGTCGTAGCCATGCTCCTGTATCTGTACAGCCAGCTCCGGACCGCCGGTCTTCACTATACGGCCCTTATAGAGCACATGTACGTACTGCGGCCTGATCATCTCCAGCAGACGGTCATAGTGGGTAATGACGATACACGACGTCTCGGGTGTCTGAAGCTTGTTGACGCCCTCGGCCACGATGCGCATGGCATCGACGTCGAGGCCGGAATCCGTCTCGTCGAGGATCGACAGCTTCGGTTCCAGCATAGCCATCTGGAATATCTCGTTGCGCTTCTTCTCGCCACCGCTGAAGCCTTCGTTGACACTGCGGTTGGCAAGCTTTGAGTCGAGCTCTACTATCTTACGTTTCTCGCGCATC
Organism: Prevotella sp. UBA4339; assembly: GCA_002393725.1. GTDB lineage: Bacteria > Bacteroidota > Bacteroidia > Bacteroidales > Bacteroidaceae > Prevotella. The sequence goes on from DGTJ01000075.1 coordinate 3,401, forward strand.
AGCTTGAGGAACTCGGCAGCATTCATCGGCTCCAGTCCCTTATACTTGCGCTTCTCGTTGATGGCAGCCTTCATGAAGTTGGTCATCGACACTCCGGGAATCTCCACGGGATACTGAAACGAGAGGAACAGTCCCTCGTGGGCACGGTCCTCGGGCTTCATCTCCAACAGGTTCTTACCGTTGAACCAGGCCTCGCCTCCGGTCACCTCGTAGAGGGGATTGCCCACGAGCACTGCGCTAAGTGTGGATTTTCCAGAACCGTTGGGGCCCATGATGGCATGAGTCTCACCATCCTTCACCGTAAGGCTGATACCTTTCAATATTTCTTTGTCGCCAATCCTGGCGTGCAGGTTTCTTACTTCCAGCATTTTTATTTTCGTTTCTACTAATTGTACTTAATTACAATATTCACTTCTTGGCATCCTTCAGCCGCATGAGCCGTTCCAGCATCTCTGCATCAATAGCCTTGGTGATACTGTCAGTCCTTGACTTGTCGAACAGCACCTCACGCTTCTTGGAGTAAGCATCCAGCTCTTCATCGCTGATGTCCATCATCTGCTTGCACACGTTCATCCGCTCTTTTCAAGAACTGCTTTAGCGTGGCGATGCCACTGCCTGCCTTAAGCGATTTCGGGGTGTGCAACTTTACGTTCATACTGCTATGTGTTAAAGTGAATAGTCTTTATCCTACAGTGCCTTCCAGCGATACGGAAAGCAGTTTCTGCGCCTCAACGGCAAACTCCATCGGCAGTTTGTTGAGCACTTCCTTGGCATAGCCGTTGACGATGAGTCCCACGGCCTGCTCGGTAGGTATGCCGCGCTGGTTGCAATAGAACAGCTGGTCTTCCGAGATCTTGCTCGTGGTGGCTTCGTGCTCAAAGATGGCAGTATCGTTGTGTACGTCCATATAGGGGAAGGTATGCGCTCCGCAGTCGGAGCCCAGCAGCAGGGAGTCGCACGACGAATAGTTGCGGGCATTGTC
>DGTJ01000123.1 GCA_002393725.1 Prevotella sp. UBA4339
GGGCTTTTGTCAATCAGCAGAAGAGACTCTGAGAGCTCAGAGGAGCTTTTGTCACTCAGCAGAAGAGGCTCTGAGAGCTCAGACGGGCTTTTGTCACTCAGCAGAAGAGGCTCTGAGAGCTCAGAGGGAGGCTTGTAATGTATAAGAGAGACCGTCGGAGCGCACAGCATGGGTAATTACAGGATACAAGTTTCGCATGTACGAGGAGACAAAGAGCAAGCGAGCTTGCGAAAGTTGATTATTCATTATCTATTTCTGGATAAAATTTCTGCGCATTATTCACATTTCTTTCATAAACAGAAATCTTGCAAGATCACGGGGAAGATCACGGGACAGATACTCTGATTGTTTTCAGAAAAGATCAAAGACCTGTCCCATGATCGGGCAAAAAAAAAAGACCGAGAATCGCATGATTCCCAGCCTCTTTCCTTCTGTCGGGATTACTGGACTCGAACCAGCGACCTCGCGCCCCCCAGACGTGTGCGCTACCAACTGCGCTAAATCCCGATCAAAAATAGCTTAGCACCGAACTTAGTTTTCGAATGCGGGTGCAAAAGTACACAGAATTTTTGATATGTGCAAATTTTCGCACTACTTTTTTCGCTATTCAACGATTTTTAGCACTTGATATTTGTCAGTGCAAATAATAATGTGTAATTTTGCACGTTGTATATAATAAAGAAACGTAAGATAATGATGCAATATAAAATCACCGCTCCCTCGAAGCTCAATGCCACAGTGGCACTGCCCGCCTCGAAGAGCATCTCCAACCGCGCACTGATAATCTACGCCCTCAGCGGCGGCCACATCCTGCCCCAGAACCTGAGCGACTGCGACGACACGGAAGTAATCATCAACGCCATCCGCTACATGCCCGAGGTGATCGACATCAAGGCCGCCGGCACCGCCATGCGCTTCATGACGGCCTACCTCTCTGTGATGCGCGGCACGCACGTGCTGACAGGCACCGAGAGGATGAAGAAGCGCCCGATAAAGATACTCGTCGAGGCCCTGCGCACGCTCGGTGCCGACATTGAGTACGCGGGCGAGGAGGGATACCCCCCGCTGAGCATCACCGGCAGGAAGCTCACCGGCGGCTCCCTCGAGATGGCAGGCAGCGTGAGCTCGCAGTACATCTCCGCCATGCTCATGATAGGCCCGATGCTCGACCGTGGACTGGAGCTGCGGCTCACCGGCGACATCATCTCCCGGCCATACATCGACCTGACACTCTACATGATGAACGAGGCGGGAGCCGAAGCAGAATGGACCGCGCCCGACACCATCAACATAAAGCCCAAACCATACAAGACCCGCGAATATCTCATCGAGAACGACTGGAGCGGGGCATCCTACTGGTATGAGATGATGGCACTCAACGACCATCCCGACTCGAAGATCATGCTCACAGGACTGAAGGACGGCTCGAAGCAGGGCGACTCGGTGGCACGCTACATCTTCAGCATGCTGGGCGTGAAGACCGCGTTCGAGTCGAAGAAGTCGAGGAAGCCGCAGACGGTGACCATCACCACCAACGGCCGCTGCCTGCCACGGCTGGAGTATGACTTCATCAACTCGCCCGACCTGGCGCAGACCTTCGTCGTGACCTGCGCCGCCAAGGGCGTAAGGTTCCACTTCACGGGCCTCGCCACGCTGAAGATAAAGGAGACCGACCGCATCGAGGCCCTGAAGAAGGAGATGCGCAAGCTGGGCTACGTCATCGAGAGCCGCAACGACAGCGAGCTGATATGGGACGGAAAGACCTGCGAGCCGCAGATGGAGCTCGGCATCGACACCTACGAGGACCATCGCATGGCACTGGCTTTCGCACCGTACGCGCTGAAGTCGGGAGAGATAATCATCAACAACCCGCTGGTGGTGACCAAGTCGTACCCGCACTTCTGGGAGGACCTGGCAGAGGCTGGATTCACAATAGAGGTAAGAGAATAGAGTCGAGAGAGATGGAGTTTGCTGTTGTCTGCATAGGTATGATTGCGCTACTGGGGGTCGTTGCCGCAGTAGCCAACAGGTTCGACAAGGGCAATGACGAGATTGAGAGGGGGCATGACTGCGAGACGTGCACGGAGGCCGAGGAGGGGAAGTGCAAGGTGAGGGAGATGATGAAGGGGGTTTCGAGGAAAGATTGTTCGAGGAAGGAGGAAGGAGGAAGGAGGAAGGAGAATACCTTGCTGATTGGGATTATCACATTGATATTGGTGAGTGGGTGCTCGACGGGGAAGAATACGGCGGAATCGAGATGGTGGCACGCGTTTAATGCAAGGTATAATACATTCTATAATGGAAAACAGGCGTTCATAGAGGGGAATATCAATAAGGAACAGGGCAATGAGGATGACTTCACCGAGACACTGCCACTGTATATGGTGGGCAATAAGGAGAGCCGCGACCTGGGGAAAAGCAATTATGACCGGGCTATAGAGAAGGCGGAGAAGGCAATAAAGATGCATAGCATCAAGGCTAAACCGGTGTGGAAGAGCAATAGGACGAAGACTCCGAAAGACCGCGAGTGGCTCGGACGAAAGGAGTACAACCCGTTTATCTGGAAGGCATGGATGCTGCTCGGCAAGGCGCAGTTCCAGAAAGGGGAGTTTGACGAGGCAGCAGCCACGTTCAGTTATATGAGCCGGCTGTATCAGACGCAGCCCCTGCAATACGGACTGGCACGCGCCTGGCTCGCAAAGTGCTACGCCGAACTCGACTGGCTATACGACGTGGAGGACGTGATACGCAACATGAACCGCGACTCGATAGACTATCGCACCGTGAAGGACTGGGACTATACTTACGCCGACTACTACCTCAGGTCGGGCGACCTACAGAAGGCCGCGGTATATCTACGCAAGGTGATACGGCATGAACGACGCAGCAAGCTGAGGGCACGCCAGTGGTACATCATGGGGCAGATACAGAAGCAGATGGGCAACAACGCCGAGGCGGAGAAGGCATTCCGCAAGGTGATAGGCTGCCACCCGCCATACCGACTGGAGTTTAATGCCCGCATATCGCTCACAGAGGTACTGGCAGGAGGAAATGCGAGGGGAATGATAAGCCGGCTGAAGCGCATGGCTGCCAATGACAACAACAAGGACTATCTCGACCAGGTGTACTATGCCATGGGTAATATCCACCTGGCACAGAAAGACACGGCGCAGGCCATCGCCGCCTACGAGAAGGGCAACGAGAGAGCCACGCGCAGCGGCACAGAGAAAGGAGTGCTGCTGCTGACACTCGGCAATCTGTACTGGCAGCAGGAGAGATACAACGACGCACAGCGATGCTACGGCCTGGCAATAGGACTGCTCGACAAGGACCGCGATGACTACAGCGAGCTGTCGCAGCGCTCAGTAGTGCTCGACGAGCTCGTGCCGTACACCGATGCCATCCACCTGCAGGACTCGCTGCTGGAACTGTCGGCCATGCCCGAGGCAGAGCAGCTGAAGGTCATCGACCGCATCATCAGCGACCTGAAGAAGAAGGAGAAGGAGGAGCGCAGAAGGATGGAGGAGGCAGAGTCGGAACAGATTCAGCAGCAGAACTCGATGAGGAACAGCAGCATGAACCGCATGAACAGCACAGCCCCCAGGACGCCGGCACAGAGCCAGGGCAACGGGCAGTGGTACTTCTACAATCCCATGGCAGTGAGCCAGGGAAAGGCCACATTCCAGCAGCAGTGGGGCAAGAGAGAGAACACCGACAACTGGCAGCGCATGAACCGCACAGTGGTGAACCTGAACCCCGAGACTGCCGAGGGCGATGACGGCACCGACGGCAACGACGACACCGGGAGCCCCGACGCTGCCGCCACGACAGACTCGCTGAAGACAGAGGCCGACTCACTGGCCAGCGACCCCCACAACAGAGAGTACTACCTCGCACAGATACCACGCACCGACGAGCAGAAGGCAGCATGCCACGAGATAATAAAAGACGGGCTGATGCACTCCGGGATAATCTTCAAGGACAAGCTCGACAACCTCAGCCTCAGCGAGAAGCAGCTCACGAGGCTCACCACCGACTATCACGACTACGAGAAGATGGACCTCGTATGGTATCACCTCTTCCTGCTCTACTCAAGGCAGGGCAGGACCGGCAAGGCTGAACAGTGCCTCGCCCAGCTCAAGGCCAGCTTCCCGCAAAGTGAGTACACCACCCTGCTCTCCGACCCCTACTACGCTGAGAACGCACGCTTCGGAGAGCATATCGAGGACTCCATCTACGCTGCCACATATCAGGCATTCAAGGACGACAGGCACGAAGCGATACTCCACAACGTAAGGCTCTCAGAAGAGCGGTTCCCGCTGGGCGACCACCGCCCGAAGTTCATCTTCATCGACGGCCTGAGCCGGCTCAACCAGGGCGACGGCGACGGGTGCATAGAGCGCCTGAAGACCGTGGTGGAGAAATATCCGCAGAGCGAGGTGAGCGAACTGGCGGGAATGATAGTCAAGGGAGTGCAGGAGGGGCGCAGGCTGCACGGCGGGAAGTTCGACATCGGCAACCTGTGGTCGCGCAGAGACGTGACACTGACGGCCGACTCCGCCCAGACCGACACACTAAGTGCAGAGAGAGAACAGGACTTCCTGTTCATACTCACCTACCCTACCGACTCTGTCAACGAGAACCAGCTGCTCTACGAGATGGCGAAGTACAACTTCACCAATTTCCTCGTGCGCAACTTCGAGATACAGATCAGCAGTGCCCCGGCGCCCACTGCCGACGACCCCATGCCCGAACGATGGCACCGCATGCTCTTCAGCGGATTCACCAGCTACGACGAGGCACTGCAGTATGCACGCATGCTCTACGAGGAGAAGCAGATGGCAGAGAAACTGCGCGGGTGCTTCAGCATGATCATCAGCAGCAAGAACCTTGAGCTGCTCGGCACGAAGATAAGCTACGAAGAGTACGACCGATTCTACGAAGACACATTCCTGCCGATGAAGATCAGCGAGGAGAAACTGCTCATCCGCCCTGAGGAGCTCGAGATCAAGGACCCTGAGGACATCAGCGAGGAAGAGGCCGGGCCGCAGGAGGAACAGCAGGAAGATACGAAGACTACACAGAAGAAGAAAGTAGAGGATTTTGACTTTGGAGATGATTTCTGGTAATAATATGACAAACGGTACATTATTATGGGTCGACGACGAGATAGAGCAGCTGAAGGCACAGATACTCTTTCTCGAGAAGAAAGGATATGACATCACGACAGTGACCAACGGCAATGACGCCATCGAGCTCTGTCAGGAGCAGAGCTTTGACCTCGTGCTGCTCGACGAGCAGATGCCGGGACTCAGCGGGCTGGAGGTGCTGCAGAGCATCAAGCAGCTGCACCCCTCGATGCCGGTAGTGATGGTCACCAAGAGTGAGGAGGAGCAGATCATGGAGCAGGCCATCGGGCAGAAGATAGCCGACTATCTCATAAAGCCAGTCAATCCCAACCAGGTGCTGCTGAGCCTCAAGAAGAACATCCATCGCAGGGAGATAGAGACAGAGGTCACACAGACGCAATATCAGCAGAGCTTCCAGAAGATAGCAATGCAGATAATGGACTGCCGGACGTGGGATGACTGGGTAGACGTGTACAAGCACCTGGTGCACTGGGAGCTCGAGCTGAGCGCGACAGACAGCACGATGACCGAGATGCTGCAGATGCAGAAAGAAGAAGCCAACATCGGATTCGCTAAGTTCATCAAGCAGAACTACATCGACTGGATAGGCGGCAAGGAGACAAAGGCGAAGAGGCCGGTAATGTCGCCCGACATCTTCAAGTCGTGCATATTCCCGAAGCTCAGCGAGGGCCAGAAGGTGTTCCTCGTGGTGCTCGACAATTTCCGTTACGACCAGTGGCGAATGCTCGCACCGGAGCTCATAGACGGATTCGAAATCGACGAAGACCTGTACTGCAGCATACTGCCGACGGCAACACAATACGCCAGGAATGCAATATTCTCAGGACTGATGCCCGTCAAGATAGCAGAGATGTTTCCCGAGCTCTGGGTGGATGAAGACGAAGACGAAGGCAAGAACATCAACGAGGGACCGCTCATACAGACACAGCTCGACAGGTATCGCAGGAAGAACACCTACAGCTATCACAAGGTGAACAACTCTGCCGATGCCGAGAAACTGATGCAGCAGCTGAACACACTCGACAAGAACGACCTCAACGTCGTGGTATTCAACTTCATCGACATGCTCAGCCATGCCCGCACAGAGTCGAGGATGGTCAGAGAACTGGCAAACAACGAGAGTGCCTACCGCTCGATCACACTATCATGGTTCCGCCATTCTGTCATATCCGACTTCTTCCGCCGACTGTCACAGACAGACTATAGGGTGATCGTAACGACAGACCACGGCAGCATAAGATGCACCCAGCCAGTAAAAATTGTGGGAGACAAGAACACAAATACCAACCTGAGATACAAACTGGGGAAGAACCTGGCATACGACGACAAGAGCCTGTTTGCCATCAAGGACCCTCACAAGGCACTCCTGCCTGCGCCCAATCTCTCCACCAGCTACGTATTCGCTACAGGCGACTCATTCCTCGCCTACCCCAACAACTACAACTACTACGTGTCATACTATCGTGACACATTCCAGCACGGAGGCATATCGCTCGAAGAGATGATAATACCACTGATCACGATGAGAGGGAAAAAGAAATAAGTAACATAAACCAAATATATTCTATGGAGATAAGGATTGACAGTCTGGAAAATATCAGCAAGGCAGCACAGGAGTTTGTTGCCAATATTGGAGAAAGTACCGTGTATGCCTTCTATGGCAAGATGGGAGCCGGCAAGACCACGTTTATCAAGGCAGTATGTGAAGAGTTGGGAGTGACTGACGTCATCACGTCGCCCACCTTTGCCATCATCAATGAATACACCATCACCAGGCACCCAAGGCCTGTCACACAGATATTCCACTTCGACTTCTACCGCATAAAGAAGCTCGAGGAAGTCTACGACATGGGCTACGAAGACTACTTCTACTCTGGCGCGCTCTGCTTCATCGAGTGGCCTGAGCTGATAGAGGAGGTCCTGCCCGATGACGCAGTGAAGGTGGTCATCAAAGAGAATGCCGACGGCAGCCGTACAGTAAGTTACTGAGCACAATAATCCCCAGCTTTCGGCTGGGGATTAATAGTATTACAGATTCTGCTCCTGATAGTCGAGATCTGCCTGTACCACGAAGAGCACATATTCCGGAATGAGATTAGTGACACCGTTCTCCCTGGCTTTGCGGCAGACGTAGTCAGCCACTTCCTCCATGTCGATATCCACCTCTTCTTCCTTGCTCTCCAAGATGCCGCTCTCATAGTAGTAGTCTACTATCAGATCCATCATATACAGGATACTCTCATCGCTATAATGCTTCTTGGCATCAAATGGGATCTGCTCTCTGATGAATGCCAGTTCGCGCAGATTGTCTTCTTCGTCGAGCCTGAGCTCTTCTTCAATGCTTGCCATAGGTCTATAATAGAAGCCTCTGGAATTTCTCGTCCAATACTGACTCGCTCTGAGCACCAAGCACCTTCTCTACCATCTCGCCTTTACTGAAGAAGATGATTGTAGGGATGTTGCGGATACCGAACTCCATCGCGAGCATTTCATTCTCCTCGACATCGCACTTTCCTACTACGATCTTGCCTTCATACTTCTCGGCAAGCCTGGTGATGATAGGGTTTAGCGAGCGGCAAGGACCACACCATGAAGCCCAGAAATCTACTACTAATGGCTTATCGCCGAATCTAAAGCCCTCAAAATTCTCTTTTGTGATTGCAACTTCCATAATCGTTTCTTTTTTTTAAGTGAATAATAAATGTAATATCTCAATATAATCTTACTTAGCAAATAGTGTGCCACTAATTAATCTTGTAGTCCATCGACTCCTGGCTATCGATAAAATCTATCAGCGAATGGCGTACGTCAACAGTCTTATTGGTAGAGCGCAGCAGCACGTGCTTCTTACCTGTGGAGTCTCTGAGCTGGAAGAAGAGCTTCGTCTTGCCGGGGTTCTCGTCTATCAGCTCGCCGAGTTCGTTTACTATCTGAGTGTCCAGCAGGTCGGACACGAGAGTTATCGTGATACGTTCAATAGCCCTCTCCTTTACCGTCTGCAGAAGCTCTACATTCGTGACTTTCAGCTCTTTCTGATCGCTATTGCGATATCTCGATGCCATCTTGCCTGTGACGTACACCGCAGCACCCTCAATAAACATTCCACGTAAGTTGAGCCAGTCTTCTGCGAAGAGCGCAAGTTCTCCCGACCCCTCGAAATCCTCAAGGGTGACGATGCCCCACGGCTTGTTGTTCTTACCTATCCTCGACTGCACACTCGTCACGATTCCTCCCAGTGTGATATCCTCTCTGTCTGTCAGTGCCGCACCTCTCTCTGCCAGTTCGGTACACCGTGCATTACAGAGATTGTCGAGTATGACCTTATATTCATCCAGAGGATGTGCCGACAGATAGATGCCGATGAGGTCACGCTCCTTGTTCAGACGCTCGATATCACTCCAGCGGACATCGTTCTTGGGAGGTTGTGGACGCGCTATCTCAACACCGTCGCCAAAAGCTCCGAAGAGAGAGTTCTGAGCCTCTGCCTGTTCCTGCTGATACATCTGGCCGTAGCGAACTAATGTGTCGAGGAACTGCTCACCCTTATTGTTCAATGCAAAATAGTCCTCGCGGCGTATTCCGAAGCTGTCGAAGCCTCCGCTCAGTGCAAGGCTCTCGAATGCCTTGCGGTTGACACTCGAGAAATTCACTCGCTGGGCAAAGTCATAGATATCCTTATAAGGACCGTTCTTCTCGCGCTCCTCAATTATGGCAATGGCAGCGGAGTCGCCCATGCCCTTTATAGCTCCGAGGCCGAAACGTATCTCACCATGATGGTTCACACCGAACTTCTCGTATGACTCGTTGACATCAGGACCAAGGGTTGCGATGTTCCTGGCCTTGCACTCATCCATCAGCTTGGTGATTTCAGTAATCTGATCTCTTCGCCGGCTCATGATAGCAGCCATGAACTCTGCAGGATAGTTGGCCTTGAGATATGCTGTCTGATATGCCACCCAGGAGTAGCATGCAGCATGTGACTTGTTGAAAGCGTAGGATGCGAATTTCTCCCAGTCCGACCATATCTTCTCCAGTATCTCCGGATCATGCCCGTTCTTTATTCCACCGTTGATGAATTTGGGCTTCATTGCATCCACGATATCCTTCTTCTTCTTACCCATGGCCTTACGCAGAGCGTCACTCTCACCACGCGTAAAGTCAGCCAGCTGACGGGAAAGAAGCATCACCTGCTCCTGATAGACTGTGATTCCGTATGTATCCTTAAGATACTTCTCCATACATGCTATCGGGTATGTGATAGGCTCAAGGCCATTCTTTCTCTTGATAAAGTCGGGGATATAATCCATTGGTCCCGGACGGTACAGCGCATTCATGGCTATGAGATCCTCGAATACTGTGGGATGCAGCTCACGCAGATACTTCTGCATACCAGCCGACTCAAACTGGAAGGTTCCGACGGTCTGTCCTTTCTGATAGAGTTCGTACGTCTTCGGGTC
>DGTJ01000007.1 GCA_002393725.1 Prevotella sp. UBA4339
ATGCTGGGTGACGGCTTTGGCGATACTGATCTCTCGGATGGTGATGCCCAGCGTCTGCATGAGCTTCATCGCATTATTATATGTACGGTCGGTAGTGCCGAATCCGGGCATTGTGACACCGATGATTCCCTTGCGGTCGAGCCCCAGCTTGTCGAAGGCCTTGACGGTAACCAGTAGGGCGAGAGTAGAGTCGAGTCCTCCACTGATGCCGATAACCGCAGTCTTGGCATTGATATGATACAGCCGCTTTGCAAGTCCTGCCACCTGTATGTTGAGGATCTCTTCGCATCGGCTCTGCATGTCGCCACTCTTCGGGATGAAGGGATGAGCGTCGATGCTTCTTGTCAGCACAAACTCCTTTGGAGTGACGGCCTTTGCTGCCACGTGTACGGCATGCGCCCCTCGCTGGGCATTGATGAAGGTAGTGTTCTGACGCCGCTCGGTGCGCAGCTTCTCTACGTCGATCTGGCACATCTTTATCTGAGGCTGGAATGAGAACCGCTCTCCCTCTGCCAGGAGCCTTCCGTTCTCGAAGATCATCGCATTGCCGCCATAGACCACATCCTGCGTGGACTCTCCGAACCCGCAGCTGGCATATACATATCCGCTTATCGTACGTGCACTCTGCTGAGCCAGCAGCCCCCGCAGATAGTCATGCTTCCCTATCAGCTCGTCGCTGGCAGAGAGGTTGAGGATGATGTCGGCACCCGCCAGTGCCAGATTGTTGCTCGGCGGTATGGGAGCCCATACATCCTCGCAGATCTCTACGCCGAACTTCACCCCATCACATGTAGTGAAGAGTATGGGCTCGGAGCTGACATGTACAGGACTGCCTGCAAGATATATCTCCGCAGGGTTCAGATCCTGTGCAGAAGCAAACCACCGCTTCTCATAGAACTCTCCATAGTTGGGGAGATACGTCTTCGGCACGACGCCAAGTATCTGGCCCCGCTGGATGACTACGGCACAGTTGTATAGCAGGCCGTTGACGAGCACTGGAGCTCCCACCACAAGTATGGTATCGAGCTTGCGGGTAAACTCAAGGAGCTGCATGATCCCCTCTTCCGTCTTGTCCAGGAGCAACTGCTCCCTGAACAAGTCCTGACAACTGTAGCCCGTGACGCAAAGCTCCGGAGTGACGAGTATCTCAGCGCCCCTGCCCTCAGCCTGAGCCATGAGGCTCTCAATCTGCTGGACATTATAGTCCACATCAGCCACCCTGACAGCGGGTACTGCTGCTGCGACATTAATAAATCCGTACTTCATAACATATAGGTTTATAGTCTATTATCTTACCTTCTGCACGTCATTCTCTATTATAGTGTAGATGAGTGCAGGCTGCTCAAAGAAATCATTCTCGCGGAAGGTGTGGACCTTGTAGAATTTCACCGGGTCGATATTCACCAGGGCATTCACCGTGGGTTTCAGGAGGAAATACTTATCCTTCTTGTATGCGATGACCTGCACGCAGGCATGCTCTATTTCGTTGAGATTCTCACGGCCGAACTCCTCGATAAACTCCTTGGTGTTAGGCTCCACCTCACCTGTGGATCGAACCTGCCAGGAATTGTTCTCGGCAGTCATGTACACGTATCTCATATAGTAGTTGGAGTCATTCACGAAATACGACTCAAATCGTGTCTGCGAAAGCTCCTTCACATCCATCGGTACAAAGGCGAGGAATGCACTGAGCTTGTCGCCGCCCTTCCGCTCTTCAGGCTTGGCACGGAAGGTGACAGGCCGGTCGGCAGGCTCCGTCTCCGGCTCTTCAGTGCCCACAGCCGGCTGCTGCGCACCACGCTGCTTGGCCTTGACCATATTTGCCGTCTCGTAATTCTCGTCGCCCACTACCACGACCTCATTTATCTTCATCGGCACGTCGAATCCGTCTTCATCCTCCACCAGGACAATGTCCTTGCCCTGAAAGCCTGACACACGACCTCCACCTACCTCACTGAGGAATCTTACCTTATCTCCTATCTTCATCTCTTCTATCTGTTTTTATGTTTTAAGAACCACTTATGAGTATACTGATACAGAAACATCGACAAGACCAACAGTGCGAGCGCATATTCGAGTACCAGGATATTATCCCTGTCGCACAGTGAATAGCCCACGCCTATGCCTATGGCGATGCCACTCTCCCAGCCAAGGGTGTATGAAGACTGCGACGTACCCCTCTGGCAATGGCGGCTGAGCTTTATGAAGAACAGCAGGAACCTCGAACCTATCAGGCCCAATCCCAACCCGACAAACAGAGGGGCAATATAGCCCACAACAGGCTGGTCACGTGTGATCAGCATCAAGAGAGCCGCCAGTATCAGCACCTGCCCCGACACCACCTCGCTCTTCAGGTCGGCCTCACGGAATACGAACCGCTGGGCTAATATCGCCAGGAGGAATCCCACCATCATCATCGAGTAGAACTGCACCGGCAGAGGCAGCGACAGCACCATTCCCGCCGCCAGGGTTATCATAAGGAGATTAACGAACAATACAGCCCCTTGCGGCAGGAAGAACCTGTCGAGACTGAAGGGTGTCACATTATCCTCCGGAGCCCGGAACGGGAAGTGCACCAGCAGTATGAGCACACAAGCCGCCAGGGCACAGCCTCCTGAAGCCCAGAGCACTGCCGACATGCCGTACTGAGGATATATCAAGAGCGCCGCCAACGGGCCTAAGGACATCGCAAAGCGCGCAAACCACGAGGCAGAATGATTCGCCTCCGTACGCTGGAACGACTCGCTGGTATCTATTATCAGAGTACTTGCCAGCACCATCTGAGCCAGTCCGAAGAACGCTCCGAAAGCCGTACGCTGTACAAGCATCATCGAGAAGCTGCACTCATGGTGGTAGTGGTCGATATAATACAAGAATGCGAGGCAGGCCAGCATGCCGATGATGGCCCATACGCAGACCTGGTTACGGCGATGGCGCTGAACGAGGTAGGACGTCATCGCCCCAAACAGGAACAGTCCCAGTCCGAATGCCCCCATCGCCATTCCTGTCTGACAGCTGCTCAGCCCGACAGTCCCCGACAGCCATACAGGCAACACGGGTATGAGCATATACACAGACATCGTAAGCAGCAGATTGGCAATGGCCATGCGCCAGAAGTCATGATGCCACAGGTGAACGTGAACCGGTGTATTCTGAGTATTCATTAGTCGTTTTGATTATGTGATTCCAGAAGAGATTCCAGAGTTGCGAACGAGATGTCCCGATAGTCAGCAGTCTGGATATCCGACAGTTGCGCGACAGCCTCCCTGCTGTTGGTCGTAGTAAGTCCCACGACCATCATCCTGGCAGCCCGCCCGGAGCGCAGGCCATTAAAGCTGTCCTCAAACACTACGCACTCATCCGGCTGGGCACCAAACCGTTGTGCAGCCTTAAGATAGCAGTCGGGATCAGGCTTGCTGTACTCGAAATCCTCAGAGGTGAGGATAGCGTCGAAGAGAGTCTTGAAGTCAGGCTGATGCCGATACACACTCTCCATCTTCGGCATATTGCTGCTTGTCACCACAGCCGTCTTCACCCCATGGGCATGCAGGTCGGCTATCAGCGTCTCGAAGCCGTCGATGTAGTCATAATGCATCTGCTGCTCGAACTCATTGAGACGTCCGGTAATGACGTCGCGCTCTTTCTCCAGAGGCCCGCCGAACCACTGGTCGTATATCTGTGTCAGCGTCTGTCCCTTTATCTCATGCTCCAGCCCCGGGTGCTCAGGGTGATAAAGCCTGCACTGACTGCCCCAGAACACCGTATATTGTGGCTCAGTGTCGAACACTACCCCATCGAGATCAAACAGAGCCGCTTTCAACTTGTTTTTGCTCATCATCTTGCTAATTTTGCTGCAAAATTACAACTTTTTTGTGATTTATTTGCCTATTTCATGATTTTAGTGTATTTTTGCAATGATATTTATCAAAAAAGGCATACTTATGATAAAGAAATCCACCATTCTCGGGCTGATTGCGCTTATGCTTTCAGGCTGCGAGCAGAATGACGAGAATACGATCATCTTCGGCGAAGTCACCGCCGACAAGCAAGTCGTCCTGTCAAACGACGAGGGGTCTCCCCAGTGTACCGTCCACCTACGGCTGGCATACGCCACAGACGAGAACGGGCAGAAGGCAGGCATAGTCAACGAGACGATACAGCGCCGGTTTCTCGACATGCACGACCTCACTATGAAGCAAGCAGCCGACTCGTTTGCAAACAGCTATGCAGCGGCCTACAAGAAGAACTTCCTGCCCCTATACAATCAGGACCGGGCCGACACCACCAAGCGCTCCTGGTATGAATACCACTATGTGATAACCAGCCAGACCCAGCCCAGGAGCAAGGGCACCACATCGTATATCGCCACTATCGACTATTTCGAAGGCGGCACTCACGGGGTGAACATGCAGCAGACCATCCTCTTCGACAATCACGACGGAAGAGAACTGACGCTCGACGATCTGTTCGAGAGAGGTTACGAGAATCCCCTCACAGCCATCCTGCTCAAGTCGCTGCAGGAGAAGCTTGGTGCAGAGAGCACAAGAGACCTGAACAATCTGGGATACCTGGTCGGCATGAAGCTGTTCCCCTCGAAGAACTTCATCCTGAACGACGAGACCATCACCTTTATCTATAATCCCCACGAGATAGCCCCCTACGAGAAAGGCAGCACCGAACTGACCGTCAGCCTCAGCGAGCTTGGCGACATACTCAAGAAAGAATATCAGTAATATGGCAGACATCCTACGAAAGTACTTCCCTCAGATCACCGACGAGCAGTATAGGCAGTTCGCTGCCCTCGACGCACTATACCGCGACTGGAACTCGAAGATCAACGTAATATCCAGAAAGGACATCGACAATCTGTATGAGCATCACGTTCTCCACTCCCTGGCGATAGCAAAGTGCATCAACTTCAGGCCAGGCACGCGGGTTCTCGACTTCGGCACCGGCGGAGGGTTCCCCGGCATCCCCCTTGCCATCCTGTTCCCCGAGGCAGAGTTCAAGCTCATCGACGGTACGGGCAAGAAGATACGCGTGGCGCAAGAGGTGTGCGGCGCCATCGGTCTGAAGAATTGCCACCCCGAGCACTTGCGGGGAGAAGAAGAGAAGGGCAAGTACGACTTCATCGTAAGCCGTGCCGTAATGCCCCTGCCCGACCTGGTCAAGATAGTAAAGAAGAATATCTCCAGGGAGCAGCACAATGCATTGCCCAACGGCATCCTCTGCCTCAAGGGAGGCAATCTCCAGTCGGAGACCCAGCCATACCGTAACATTGTAGAGACCACCGACATCCGCACCTTCTTCGATGAAGAATGGTTTAAGGAGCAGAAATACGTCATTTACCTGCCATTATAGAGTCAAGATGCTGAAGATCAAACGATTCACGTGCAACATGCTGTCGGAGAACTGCTATGTTGCGAGCGACGACACAGGCGAAGCCGTGATCATCGACTGCGGCGCCATGTATGATGAAGAGGCCGAGGCCATCACTCACTACATCGAAGCCGAGCATCTCAAGCCGGCGCACCTGCTCTGCACCCACGGCCATTTCGACCATTGCATGGGCAACGGCACAGTCTACAGACGATACGGCCTGAAGCCTGAGGTACACTATGAAGACAAGTTCCTCATGGACAAGATGATAGGGCAGACGGAAGACCTGCTGGGCATCCGCCTGCCCTTAGACGTGCCGCCTGTAGGCAGATACCTGTCCGACAATGACATAATCACCTTCGGCCATCACTCGCTGCAGGCGCTCCACACCCCGGGCCACACTCCCGGAGGAGTAGTATTCTATTGCGAGGCAGAGCATATAGCATTCAGCGGCGACACCCTGTTCCGGATGAGTATCGGGAGGACCGACTTCGAGCGTGGCTCATACAGCGAGATGATGCATTCGCTTCACAGCGTCCTGGCAGAGCTCCCCTCCGACACGAGAGTACTTCCCGGTCACGGTCCTGAGACGACAATAGGCGACGAGGTGAGGTACAGTCCTTACATGAGATAAGGCCGTGATACCGAAAAATGACTTTCAGAAATTGACTTTTTGACTTTTTGACTATTTGACATTTTTCGAAAATAAGTATGCATAAATTGATAAAATGTACAATTTGTATTATACAATATATATAATAATATAATATAAT
>DGTJ01000014.1 GCA_002393725.1 Prevotella sp. UBA4339
CGTCGTCGTAGGCTTGCCAACTTTCGGTGAGGGCGGTAGCTCCCTGCTTCAATTGGTAGGCGTAGCCAGGTATGCTGTCACTGCGGTTCATCCGATAGACGATGTCGCTGCGCCCATTCTGCTGCAAAGCCTGCACCACGTAGCGGAAGCCCACATCGCCAGCTGTCAGCGCATAGCTTCGCTGCTCAATATCGTGCACAAGGGCATCCAGTGTGCGCTGACGCAGGCTATCGGCGGCGATGCCGGTATAGAGAGCCATTGCCAGTCCTGTCTGGCTGCCATTCTCATAGACCTTGTCACTGCCATTGTAGAACTGACGGGCAAAGGCCTCCTTCACCTTTTCAGCTGTACGGGCAAATGCTTCTGCATCGCCATTTCGCCCCAGATGACGAGCTATCTGCTGCATCACGGTCAGCTCATAATAGTACATGGCAGTTGCTGAGAGTGCCACACTGGTGAGCTGCGCCTTGCCTGGTCGTTTCGGACCTATGTCAAACCAGTCGCCGAGTCCGTAGTTGAGAATGCCACCTTCGGCACGAGAGCCAAGATAGGCGATATAGCGCTTCATGGCCTCATAGTGCTTTTGCATGGCACTGTCGTCGCCATACCACTGATAGGAGTACCAAGGACAGAGAATGAACGATGCCCCCCATTCGGGTGTGTCCTCAAAGCCGCTGCCCAGTTCAAACTGCGTGTACTCGGGCGCTATGGTTGGGATGGCTCCGTCACCGTGCTGAGAGTCGGCCAGATCGTCGGCAATCTTGTTCATCAGCGAGCGTATGTCATAACGGTACATCATCGAGAGCGCCATCAGATGGTTCTGCTCCTGCCAGCCCAGCTTCTCTCGGGTTGGACAGTCTGTGGTGATGCTGACAAGATTACTGCGTATGGCCCAGTCGATGAGCGTATGGATGCGGTTGAAAAGCGTATCGCTACACTCGAAGCTGCCTACTTCCGCTGCATCGGTCGTCGTGTGCAGTCCTGTTAGTTCCAGTAGTTCCACACCCTCGTCGGCTCTTACCTCCACATAGCGGAACCCCGTGTAGGAGAACTGCGGCTGCCATGTCTCGCCATTGGTATCGCCCCTGAGGGTGTACTGCCACTCATAGCCAGACATGCTCTTTTGTGATATGGCTCCGTTTTTCAGTATCTCGGCAGGACGCAAACGGATGGTCTGTCCCCGCTTCCCCTTCACTTTGATTCGGATAATACCCGAGCAGTTCTGTCGTGTGTCGTATATGCCAGGGGCTATCTCGGTCGTTGGCAGTTCCTGATGTATCTTGACAAGTGTTCCAGCCTGTTGCTTCACCAGTGGCACATCCCAATAGGGACTGGTAATGACGGCACGATGCGACTTAGCCGAGAGCGTTGCATCGCGCCACTCACCGCTATAGATGCTTGTATGACGAATGCCACTCTCACGGGCCTTCCACGTAGCATCGCTGACAAAGTCCTTGTGCTGACCATCTTTAAAGTCAACATGCAGACAGAAAAGCAGCTTCGGCGCGCCGCAGGAGCCAGCCATCTTGTGATAACCACGGGTGCTGATGTCGTACATGCCGCCTCCCAACATCACCTCAATGGTCACCTTGCCGTGCTTGGCTTGCTGCAAGGCTTGTGTGACATCCAGCTCGTTATAGAGCAGTTCACGGTTGTACATCGTCCAGCCAGGTGACAGGAATTGACAGCCCATCTTCTCTCCGTTGATAAACAGCTCGTATTGTCCCAGTCCACAGATGTCCACCCATGCTCTCTTCACCTGACCTTTCACTCGGTAAGTCTTGCTGAGGACAGGCATACGGTAGCTTTTCAGCGATTGCCCTTCGGGACTGTTTGCTTTAAGCAGATGAACGTAAGGAAACAGAATGGTGGAGTCAGCTTCCAACGCAATCCACTTGGCATGGGCAAAGTCATCGGTCTGCACTTCCTCTATCTTCCATTCCCATACGCCTCGAATACCATGAGTGATGTGTACCCTCAGATAGCGGAACGACTGGTTGATGCTGTCAATGTGGGGTGACATGATGCGCAGGTCATCGTGTCCGCCACATGTCTGCCATGTGATTCCATCGACAGAGCCTTCCAACCTGTAGGCGTGTCCTGCTGTAGGGCGGACAAAGGCGAGACTGCTGTTACCAATGCGGCGCACCATTCCTAAGTCTGCCATCAGCCAGCAATCGGTGGTGTCGGCAGAAGATGCCATCCATCGCGACCCATTGGAGCCATCGACAGCAAACTCTGGCACAAAATACTCTGTACGCTGGCAGCGTTTGTCCAACTTGTAGGGAACCTTTTCGGGTTCTGCAACCGACGAGGCATTCATGTGTACGGGCTGTAACAAATGTCTTGTGCGCATCGTCTGTCGCAAGGCACCAACGCCGTTGAGCGTCACCCTTACCTGACGGATGGTACCATCGTCGTTGAATTCCAACTTGTTGGCATAGATTTGCCTGTTGGTACTGTTGCGACTGAACTCCAAGAACACCAGATAGTAGTCGTCAGTGCCCTCAGGATGGAATACGCAACCATGTCCAGGACCGAACACACCTGTTTCAGCGTCGGTGGTGCAGACCACATCCTGCCGAGGTGTCTCGTATGGACCGAATGGACTCTCACGGCTCATCTGATAGTAGTACTCATAGCGTTCCAGCGCCATCTGAGTGTAGAGATAGTAGTAGATGCCCTTTCGTTTGAAGAAGATGGGTCCCTCGGTATATTGCTTTTTGCGGGTGTCGATGGTGACAAGCGTGTCGATGGTTGTCATGTCGTCCTTGATCCTTGCCACATTGCGGAGTCCCCAGATGGCATAGGGTGTGCCGTCATCGTCGATGAACATCTCGGTGTCGATGGCACAGACACTGTCTTTTTCCAGCAGACGGTTCTCTATCGTAAAGCGGTTACCCTTTGCTAAGTGAAACGGTCCTTCGTGACTATCGCTCACGGCAGGATACATATAGCCGTTAACCGTAGGGTAGATATACCAATGTCCTTTCTTGTAGACGGGTTTGCTGGGTGCCCAGTATTTCTCGCCCACAGCCTGCGGGAAATAGGTTCCATCAAAGCTCCAATTCACGAAATCCCGAGACTTCCACACCACTGGTGGACCCGACGTCTCCAGCCCTTGTCCGTAGCCGTCGGTGGTGACATAGCAATAGAACATTCCATCAATCTCAACAATGCTGGGGTCTGCTACCATATCGGGAATCAGCGGATGACCAAAGGGATTGAAAGGCAGGTCTTTGTTAATATTATTCCCAGACTGAGCCTGCAGATTCAGTGCCATGGCCAAAAGGCAGAAAATAGTTAGGAGTCGTTTCATCATATTATCATTTGTTTTACGATCCGCAAAAGAGGCAAAAATCTTCACGACAAGGCAAAGATAAAAAAGCCCATTCTGGTTACAAAAATACAAAATAATCTTGAATTCAGACCCATTTTTCTCATTTTTCGTGCAGAATGAGTTTGATTTTAACAAAAAAAACTAAAGCTGCATATCTATTTCATACTTTCAATAAAAAGAGAAACAGTTGCATTCCATCTTTGCTGGTTTAGGTTTAAGTTTAGATGTTCTTATATATATAATTAAGGTATAGAAGCGATCATGGGGACGAATGTATGTGATATTTGGCTTCTGCTTCTTCCACTCAAAGATTTCTCTTGTAAAGTGGTCTTCGTGGAAGTGGCTGGAGAGTACATAGACAGGCTTCTTGCTCTGAAGAACAGATTCCATGATATCAACAGGATCCATCCAGAAATCGAATATCAGGATGGATCGTCCAGTTTCAAGAACGGAACCATTATGGAATATGTATGTCAACGTCATCTTGTCTCTAAGTTAGTTTATATTTCTGGAATCCCATCCATGCTTCATTTATATCCTCCGAAGTATAATCGACATTGAAAAACTCCATCTGACACTCGTCCTTATAAGGCGACCAGTTGCCGCAGATAATGCCGTCATAGGCTATTATTGGCTGGAAAATACCACTGTTGTTATGGGCACGGTGCCGATACTCAGGAGGGAGCACGATGTCGCGTGACTTGTAGCTGATGAGGTATTCGTCGTAGGGAGGAATCAGCAGGAACTTTCCCTTGCGGAAACCTCGTGTACGACAATCGTCGGTCAGGTAGAACTCCCTGCCTCGCCATTTTTCTACGTGAATGGTATCGCCTAATAGCTCTATGCCTCTTCTACAGTCGCTGACATTCAATCCAGACCACCAGATGAAATCCTCCAGAGTGGCTGGTTGGCGACTTTGGAAGTACTTTTTCGTAAATTGTGCCAGGGCCTCGTCTCGTTTCATCTTGACGGATGGCTTCACTTTATCAGCAGCAAGAGCGTACGTTGCCTTCATCGGAAGCAAGTCGCCACTACAAAGAACACCCGTCAATTCAGCCATTCGGATATGATAAGACAGACGATGGTCGTCCATCTGCTGGTTTCTTTCAGTCAATGCCAGAACGAAATCTTCTTTCGTCACGCTCCTCTTGTCGGCTGCGGTCTGAATAAGAATGTCTCTGACTCCAATCAGTTCATCGTCAGGAATCGAAATCTTATTGCTGCTCATCCATCCCTTCGTTACGGCGATAGCCTTGGGAGCAAAGAGGTCAATCATAGACCAATAATCTTCAGCACATACCAGCTGCCAGGTGCCTCGCATCAAATGCAGACGGATTATCTTACCTTCATCATAAGCTTGCTTAAAGGCTTTATGTGAGGGCTTCCGTGTACGCATGGCCACTGCCCAGCGCATCATACGGTATTCTTGAGCTTGCATGGCACCCATATACCGTACCACTTCAGTAGGTTTACTGAACCGTGGAGCGATAAGCTGCTGGTTGAGAAGTCGGATGGCTATTGGATTCATACTATTTGGTATTGTTGAGTTTGGCGTATGCTTCTCCCATCAGCAAATGGTCACCGTCATGTAGAAGCTGTACATCAATTCCCTTTTGGAATATAAGTATGATGTCAGAGCCACCGAAAAGGAAGTAACCCATTTCCTGACCTCGTTCCAATTTGTCACCGATGTGCAATGAGGGGAGCCAGTTGCAGGAACATATCTGCGACATACCAACAGGCATCATGGCTACCAGACCGTACTCTTCAGTCTCGATGATGGCACACGAACGCGTCTCAACCATCTGGAAGCCCATGTTGTTGTGATAGTAGTAGAGCTTCTTGTCATTGTCCCAAAGCGTGTAGCCGCCACCTGCAGCCACACCTGGGATGGTACGCAGTTCAAGCAATTTTCCACCGACAGGTGAATGGTATCGGTGATAGTCGTTCACGTCGAGAAAAGTGTGGGTCAGTGTGCCACCGGCGAAGGCTTCACGATAGGCCGAGCCTTTGCCAATGAGTCCTCCGATGTCCGACAGTTTTGCAGTCTTGATTTGTAAGTCTGCTGGATAAACAAGCTGATTGTCATCGCCGATAGTCCAAAGATCCTTAGGCCACGAATCAGCAGGAGCCACTACGTCTGCATCAGCTATCGGGCGCACTTCGGGTGACGAAAGCCGTCGGGAGAAGAAGTCATTGAAGGTGCTCCAGTTAGCTCCGTCCTCATACCAACCCTTCGTAAGCCCCCAATCGGGGTCACTGGCTACTATATCATAATATGTATTGTTCCAGCTTTCTTCAGTAGAAAGCCAGTCACCCCAAGACTGGGCGTAAGTGGTGAGCCAGGAGGCGAAAGGTTCCACGAATTCTACCGTAGGATAATAGTAACCCCGATCTTTCAGTTCATCCAAGGGTTGGTCAACGACAAACCAGAAATAGCCCACGCCCTGGTCTGTGCGTCCGTAGAGTGACTGCCCGTATTCTGTGGGCGACAAGGTGGTCATCACCTCCCAAGGCAGATGTCGCACGTTCCAATCCACAAAATCGTAGAACTCTTCCAATGTCTGAGCCGGGTTATATCGGCGGTCTGGATTAATAGTAGCCGCCTGATGGATTGAATGTTCCAGCAACTGCCGTACTTCCGCGTTCTCATTACAGATGCGTATCAGTTCACGTGCAGCCTCTGTATGCTCTTTTTGAGGTGTGCCATCTACTATAGGGTTGTCATCATCGCTACATGATGTCAACAGACCAGTACCCCCAACGACTAACAGAATAGTCAGTAACCAAAGTCTTACTTGTCTCATATCTTAAATTCTTTATTTCAACACTATAATATCACTCCAACGAGTCGTTGGATTCTTACTCTTGAAATCATGCTTGATGGCATTGGCAAAGACGTTAGCCTTTCCCTTGCCGTCTTTTTGTGTGTACTGCTGACTGCCAAGAACAATGGTCTCCGTGCCATTGACCTTATTGATGCGGTCAATGACGGCATCCAGACGCTTCATCTTCTCGAGCTGTTCAGCATTTATGTCGAAAAGATCCTGCTGGATGGGACTGTTCGGCCCTATTCCCATAACAATGACACCGGCTTTCTTATAATGATAGCCCTGACGGTAGAGTTTCTGAAGCACTTCGTTGGCAGCCTTGACAATAGTGATGGTCGAGCTGGAAGGTGTAACGAGTCGCATTTCCTGAAAGTTCCAGTATTGAGGCAGGTCTTCGCGGAAAGCATTTGTGTTGAGAAATACGCCTACAATGGAAGCGACAGTACCTTGCTGGCGCAGTTTCTCAGCACATCGCGCAGCATAGTTCGATACATGGGTACGGAGTCCGTCGAGGTCGGTTATCATGCCGTTGAAGGAACGGCTGGTACAGATGCTCTTCTTCTTAGCCATTTCCTCATTGAGCACACAGTCCTCGCCGTTGAGTTCCCGCCATGTACGCTCAATGACTATATTATTTCGTCCTGTCAATTCTCCATATAGCTCGTAGTTGGATGAGAAAACGGCAATCTTTTGATTGGGAAACTGCTCTGCAAGTTGGAAATAAGGTGTTCCGGCTTTGATGCCCATCTTCTTGGCCTCATTTGACCGTGCCACAACGCAACCATCATTGTTCGATAGAACAACGACAGGCTTGTCTTTCAGGTCTGGCCGAAAGACTCGCTCGCATGATACGTAGCAGTTGTCACAGTCTATGATGCCGTACATGGTCAGTATTTTCTCCAGTTCTTAATCGTCCAGACAACAACACCCCACACCTCAAAAACATCATTCTCATCAATGCGGATGGGCTTAAAGTCCTTATTGGCAGGGCGCAATTCTATATAACCGTCATAGCGGTGGCTCAGATCAAGGTATTTTATAGTAAACTCCTCATTGATATAGCCCACGACAATGTCTCCATCCCTTGGTTCAAGGGAACGGTCGATGACGGCTATGTCACCATCATTGATACCCGCTTCAATCATTGAGTCACCTTCCACTTTCCCGTAGAACGTCGCTTCAGGATTGCGGATAAGGTCACGATTGAAGTCAAGCGTTTCATGGTTATAATCATCAGCTGGTGATGGAAAACCAGCCTTGATGCCAGGAGCAAACTGAAGCTTCAGTTTCTTCTCAAAGTCACCTTGTATGATTTGAATGTTTGCCATTATCTACCAATCTGTTCGATAAATTGGAATTTACCTAATCTCTTTTTTTCGAGAACAGCCACTTTATTCTTTTTGCAGAAAAGGCTTTATCACATGCTTCCCTGTGTTCCAACCCTTTGAGAACATCAAAGCGGACATTCCCGCCTTCTTTCTGGATATGTGATGTAAACCACTTCAAGGCATCATAACTGCGTTCATTAGAACCAACGGTTACATACAACGGGGTTGCCGTAAAATCCGATGGGTAAGCCCTATGTGCCTGCCCAGATGCAATAAGGGCGGCAGCAAACTGATTCGGCTTGTCATTAAGCAGTTTCCAGCAACCGCAAGCGCCCATGGACACGCCGCAGATGTAGATTTTACAGGTATCAACATCCTTTGTACTCAAATAGAATGCAATAAGTTCTTCCACTTCGTCCACATAACTGGAGCTTTCATACCTGCCATCCCATTCATTATCTTCAGGACATTGTGGAACAAGGAAATAGGCTGGAATCCTGTTCTTTTCTATGTACTCTGAAATGTTACGAACTCCAGTCTGGCTGAGCTGCTTCTGATTGTCGTTTCCGCTGGCATGTTTGCCATGTAGATAAATAATCAGAGCGGGGTTCTCTGTTTCGGAAGTACGGTTTGCCATTTCTTGATAAAGCAGTCCATTATGCTCCATCGGCTTAAATTCCTGTGCTTCCACACAAAAACTTGAAAGTAACCAAACGAGAATAGTTATATACCTTTTCATCGTCAAATAATTAATTTCCGATTTATCTGATAAAATTCATCATCTGGAACTGCTCGCGTTCTGGGTAATTGGGATTACCGTTGGCATGAATCTTCTTTAGCAGCCAGGCCATGTTGTCGGCCAAGGTTCGCATGGTCTGCATACCCTCCGTGTCCTGTGTTGCCTCACCTGGTGCCATGCCGTAGGCGATGTTCCAGTATTGCGATGTCACTACAGGCATATTCTTCATCTCGAATAACATGTTCATCGTCTGATATGCAGCTGTAGCACCACCTCTGCGACAGATGGCTACAGCAGCAGCTGGCTTGTTCTGAACCTTAGCACCTGAGAAGAAGGCACGTTGCAGTACGGCCATCACCGCTCCATTGGGCTGGCCATAATAGACGGGCGAACCGATGATGAACGCATCGGTCTCATTGAGCTTT
Source organism: Prevotella sp. UBA4339 (assembly GCA_002393725.1). GTDB lineage: Bacteria > Bacteroidota > Bacteroidia > Bacteroidales > Bacteroidaceae > Prevotella. The sequence continues at coordinate 8,664 of DGTJ01000014.1, forward strand.
TCAACGATACGGTTGCAGACATCATCGTCAAAAACACAGCGGCCGAGTTGTTTCATCTGGCACTGTCCGCAGGCTATGCAACCTCGGACGGGCTTGTTCCCGAGTTGCATGATTTCCGACTCTACACCATTCTTCTCCAGTTGCTTCGCAATCTCAGAGAGTGCGGTAAATGTGTTGCCATTCTTGTGGGCACTTCCGTTTAATAATAATACTTCCATTTTTTTAGAGTTTATCCGATATTTCTGTGTTTATTTGCTCTGCCTGAACAGCCAATCCCTGACGGCAGCAATCTTGTAGCCGTAATCAAACGATGCCATATGCTCCATGGCACGTCCTGTTTCCGGAAGTACACTTCCAGCCTCCCACTTGATGAAGTTGACGTTGCCGCCACGAGCAATCAATTCTTCTGCCAGTCGCTCCTGTTCCTGAGCGGGAAGTTTGGCACTCCATGATGCTGAGTCAACACGTGCATTGTTCTCCTTCAATACCTCAGCCAAATCTTTCATACCGCTGGAAGCCTTCTGGTCGCCGCCAGCCACAATGTAGAAGAAATGTTTATTGCCGAAGTCCTGCATTTTCGAGGTATCCCACTGACTGCTGACAAACAGAGAAGCGGCAAAGAGGTCGGGATGCGTGATGTTGAAATAGAACGACATCATACCACCCATCGACTGACCTGTGGTGTAGAGATGGTTGGTATCGACATTATACTCTTTGCAGACAGCTTCAAGCAGACGGATGGTCATCTCCACCTCGTCTGTGGTGCTCCAATCATCCTGCACGGCCCAGTCGGTATATTGCGGCACCAATACGAATGAAGGATGCTTCTGCTGGTCTCTATTTGAAGCGAACTCCAAGGCACCGTAGCCCTGCGTGAGTGGAGCCGTCACTTCCTTTCCTGCGGTACTGGCATCAGCCATGAAGAGCACTAATGGGAGTTTCTGACCTGACTCGGCACCTTCGGGAACCAGCAGATTATACTCCATCGTCTTGCCTGTCTGAGTGTCGTTGTACGTCAGTTGCTTGAACTTGCCCAGTGCCTCCTGCTTCAATGCCACGAAAACGCTGTCAGAATCTTTGTTAATCACCATGTGGTCACCTTGGCGAGTACCACGTTCGCCACCCTTTTTCTGGGCGCAGGCTGTCAGGCACATCACTCCTACCGCCAATAAAAGCATTACTTTCTTCATGTTGTTTGTGGAGTGTTTCGAGTCATGCTCTGGTCTCTACCAAGACCTTTTTAATGAGACAATAAAAATCGATTTATCTGTTTGTTTTATTTATCTTCTTAATCACTTTGGCAGGTACACCACCCACAATGGTGTTTGGCTCAACGTCCTTAGTCACTACGGCACCGGCGGCTACTACGGCTCCATCGCCGATGGTTACTCCAGCAAGAACTGTGGCATTGGCTCCAATCCAGACGTTCTTACCAATGTGGATAGGAGCATAGCTCATGCTCTGACGCTGTGCAGGGTCAAGGTCGTGGTTGATGGTGGCAAGCACGACGTTGTGACCAATGAGTGCGCCCTCGTCAATGGTTATGCCTCCCTGGTCTTGGAACTTGCAACCCATGTTGATGAATACTCGTTCACCAACAATGGTGTTCTTACCGCAATCCGTATGGAATGGTGGAAACATCCCAACCGTCTTGGGCACATCACGTCCCCAAAGTTGCTCTAATAAATCGTGAAGTTCCTCGGGCGTGTGGTACTTGCCGTTAATCTCAGCCGTAAGCTTCAACGCCTCTTGCGACAGCTGATGAAACATCATATGGACATCAGAACCACCGATGACTGGCTTACCCGTTGCCATGTAATCTCTAAATTCCTGTATAGTCATTCTATCGTACTTCGTCTAATGCTCCTGTTTCTGAATCAATGATAAAGCCACGTACCACAATATCTTTGGGGACAAGCGGGTGTGTCTTGATAGTCTCAACGGTATTCTTTACCGATGTGGGCGTGTCTTTGAATCCCTCCAGCCAATGATGCAAGTCGATGCCGCATTTTTGGATAGTGTCAAGTGTATCGTCCGTCACGCCACGGGCTATCATCTCATGGTGGAAATGCTCAAAGCTCATGTGACAAGCACCGCAATGAGAGTGAGCCACCACCATGATTTCCTCCACACCTAACTCATAGATGGCAACAATGAGGCTGCGCATGGCTGAGTCAAAAGCGGAGATAACCAGTCCTCCAGCGTTCTTGATAATCTTGGCATCGCCGTTCCTCAGCCCGAGTGCAGCAGGGAGCAGTTCGGTCAGGCGGGTGTCCATACATGACAATACAGCCAGTTTTTTGTCTGGGTACTTGTCTGTGATATACTTCTCGTAGCCCTTGTCTGCTACAAAAGTCTTGTTGTAGTCAATAATCTGGTCAATCATATATGAAGTGTATTGTAGGTTATTTGTCTATTTCTGTGAATCGCGGGAATTTGTGTCCGTCACGCTCAATGGTCTCAAAGAACATCTTCTCTGGCCGCACCCAATACTGTCCATCGCCATAAAGAGCTTGGTATATAACCATCCGTTCCTTGGTCTCTGAATCAAATGCTGTTCGGACAAAGCGATACATTCCACCCTTGAAGTGGCGGAAGTATCTGCGACCGTCCTCTGGCAAAGGATATTGCATAAGCATCTTCTCAGCCAACGGCACATACCATGTGCCGACTTCATCTGCTGTTGGCGTGTGCCCTCCAGGGAAGTGAAAGGATTGATTGTAGTGTTCTAAGAAGAGAGGTTCAAAGTGCGCAAGGGTATCTTTCTCTCCAAATAGTCCCCAGATGCGGTCTCTATAATATGGATTGCAGTAATTAAACTGTATGGCTTCCAACTCAGCAAACTCGTTAATCAAGGCTTCGTCAATGATAAAATCCTGCTTCCCGTCATTGCGAGGCGACTTGTACTGATGTGCGCCAATTCGCTGTTTCAGGAACTCCGTCATCTGAAAATGCGGATTGCCAAGCAATGCAGGTATACCTACAATGGGTGCCAGCATCTGTGCATAGAACGAGCCACAGCTATTGCCGACCAGCAGGTCTGGCTTCTCTTTGTCTATCAAGTCACGGATAAAGTTGATGGCTACTTTCGGGTGTATCGGAATATCTGGCGTAATTAGTTCTGCACGATTCTCGAAAGATTCGCGTAAAGCCAATGCTGGTATGCACTGACCACTGGCGAAGAAGCCATGAAGGAATAATATCTTCTTCATACCCAATCAAAGTTTTCCTTCCCAGCACCTAACTCAAAATGATATTTGGCAATGCCTAAGTCCATCTGCGTATAGCCAATCATGGAGAGCCCTTTCTTAGCTCGTACCTGATGGCGGTTGTTGTTCATGCCGACATACTCAAACGAAAACTTTTGCTGGTTCACGGCTGTTGGAGCAAGCAAGGCAGCTTCAACACCCTTCTTGAACCACGAAGGCGTGATGTCGCTGGCATTGCTGACATCCTCCACGCTCTTGATCTTGTGAGGGACACCCTGTGTCTCTCCATAGCCAAGTGCAATCATACAGACGAGTTTTTCATCTTTGCCGACATTGTACGCCTCTGGAACCTTACGATACGAGAGTCCTACCCAACAGGTGTTGAGTCCCAATGTCTGGGCATAAAGGACGATTTGCTCCCCATAATAGCCCACTCGCTCATCGAGGTCTTTGGCCTTCTTACCAACCATCACAAGATAGTTCTTGACTCCGCTGAAAGAACCATACGACAGCATTCCTGTGAATGCTGTCGTCTCGTTCTGTACCAGCTGAATGTTTAGATTGCCAATCTTGTTGCACTCCGTGATTTTATCCTGGAGAGCAGCAATGATGTCGGCAGGAATTTCCTTGTCGAGGTACTTCCGTACACTATGACGTGCAGATATGGCTTCAAGTAGGGTCATTTCTTTTTTTACTGATTGTCTTCAACTTTGTTGTCCTGGCTATTCTTCCTTTCTCCTTTCTTCTTGATTGGGTCGGAATATTTGCCAAGGTTCAGATTGATGCCATACTTGTTCAGTATGCGGAACACTGAACTGCGACTGTGGAAACCGCCTTGCCTTCCGACATCTTTCCGACATTCTTTCCGACATTCATCATCTTAATAAACTTAGTTCGTTGCACCATCACCTGTATGCCACCGCAAAAAGTATTGAATGTATCTTCATTTACAAAGTTAGGCGAAAGGTCCCGAACTCATAGGGACTTCCGCCTAACTCGTTTGTAATCAAGATTCGTCGATTATTCCTCGACTGCTGCCTGCGCGGCGGCCAGACGTGCGATAGGCACACGGAATGGAGAACAAGAAGCGTAGTTCATGCCAATCTTAGCGCAGAACTTAACAGAACTTGGCTCACCACCATGCTCACCACAGATACCGCAACGCAGATCTGGACGAACCTCACGACCAGCTTTGACAGCATACTTAATAAGCTTGCCGACACCCTTCTGGTCAAGTACCTGGAATGGATCAACTTTAAGAATCTTCTTGTCAAGGTATACTGGCAGGAACGATGCTATATCGTCACGGCTGTAACCGAAAGTCATCTGAGTCAGGTCGTTAGTACCGAATGAGAAATACTGAGCCTCTGTAGCGATGCGATCTGCTGTAAGGGCTGCACGTGGGATCTCAATCATTGTACCAATCTCGAACTCAACCTCTATGCCATACTCCTGGAATACTTCCTTAGCAGCATACTGAATAACCTCCTTCTGCTGCTTCAGCTCATAGAGTGTACCAATCAGCGGAACCATGATCTCTGGCATTGGGTTCTTACCTTCTTTCTTCAACTCGCAGGCAGCACCAAGGATTGCCTTTGTCTGCATAGCGGTAATCTCAGGGAATGTGATACCCAGACGGCATCCACGATGACCCAGCATTGGGTTGTTCTCTGCAAGAGAGTCAACACGGCGCTTGATATCCTCTACGCTGACACCCATCTCCTTAGCCATCGTCTCCTGACCAGCAATATCATGGGGAACGAACTCATGGAGAGGAGGATCGAGCAGACGGATGTTCACGGGCAGACCGTCCATAGCTTCGAGGATACCCTTGAAGTCAGCCTTCTGATAAGGCAGAAGCTTAGCAAGAGCCTTCTCACGTCCGGCAACACTGTCAGCCAGGATCATCTCACGCATAGCGATGATCTTCTTATCCTCGAAGAACATGTGCTCTGTACGTGTCAGACCGATACCCTTTGCACCGAAATCACGAGCCAACTTAGCATCGTGTGGAGTGTCGGCATTTGTGCGAACCTGCAGCTTAGTGTACTTGTCGCAGAGATCCATCAGTTCCTTGAAGTCACCGCTGAGTTCTGCAGCCTTTGTTGGAACCTCACCAGCATATACCTGACCAGTAGAACCATTCAGAGAGATGTAGTCACCCTCCTTATATACAACACCGTCAATCTCAACAGTCTTCTCCTTATAACTTACATTCAGTGAACCAACACCAGAAACGCAACACTTACCCATGCCACGAGCCACAACGGCAGCGTGAGAGGTCATACCGCCACGAGCTGTCAGGATACCTTCAGCAGCTGACATACCAGCAAGATCCTCAGGAGATGTCTCAATACGAACGAGCACGACCTTGTGACCATCCTTATGCCAAGCCTGAGCATCGTCAGCGTGGAACACAATCTGACCGCAGGCAGCACCAGGAGAAGCAGGCAGACCCTGAGCGATCACCTTAGCCTGAGTGAGCGCCTTCTTATCAAATACAGGGTGCAGCAACTCATCGAGCTTCTGAGGCTCGCAGCGCAGAATGGCTGTCTTCTCGTCGATCATACCCTCATGGAGCAGGTCGATGGCAATCTTAACCATAGCAGCACCTGTGCGCTTACCATTACGTGTCTGGAGGAACCAGAGTTTACCTTCCTGCACGGTGAACTCCATATCCTGCATATCATGATAGTGATGCTCCAGCTTGTCCTGGATACCATTCAGCTCAGCATATATCTCTGGCATAGCTTCTTCCATTGAAGGATACTTGGCAACGCGGTCTTCCTCAGAGATACCGGCACGCTCTGCCCAGCGCTGAGAGCCGATCTTGGTAATCTGCTGTGGAGTACGGATACCTGCCACAACATCCTCACCCTGGGCATTCACCAGATACTCACCATTGAACAGGTTTTCACCATTGGCTGCATCACGGCTGAAGCAAACACCAGTAGCAGAGGTATCACCCATGTTACCGAATACCATAGCCATAACTGACACAGCGGTACCCCACTCGTCGGGGATTCCTTCCATCTTACGATAGAGGATAGCACGCTCGTTCATCCAAGAACGGAACACTGCGCAGATAGCACCCCAGAGCTGCTCGATTGGATCATTCGGGAAATCCTTACCAGTGCGCTCCTTAATAGCTTCCTTGAAGAGTTTAACCAACTTCTTCAGCTCATCAACGTTAAGGTCCTTGTCAAGCTTCACGCCACGCTCTTCCTTCACCTTCTCGATGATTTCTTCGAATGGATCGATATCAGTCTTGTTGACTGGCTTCATCTCAAGAACCACGTCACCGTACATCTGTACGAAACGACGATAGCTGTCATATACGAAGTGAGGATTATTAGTTTTCTTTACCATACCCTCAGCCACCTCGTCATTCAGACCGAGGTTCAGGATCGTATCCATCATGCCAGGCATTGAGGCACGGGCACCAGAACGTACAGAAACAAGCAGAGGATTCTCCTTGTCACCGAACTTTGAGTTCATCAGACCCTCAATGTGCTTAACAGCAGCAGTCACGTCATCATTCAGTAACTCCATAATCTTCTGCTGACCTACCTGATAGTACTCGTTACAGCAGTCTGTCGTGATTGTGAAACCTGGAGGAACGGGAACTCCGATCAAGTTCATCTCAGCAAGGTTCGCACCCTTACCGCCCAGTTCCTCACGCATCTTTGCATTACCTTCGGCCTTACCGTTTCCGAAGAGGTAAACTCTTTTCTGACTCATACGTTTGAATAGTTTATACGTTTATTATTATGCTTATAAATTGTTTTAATTCTAATTCTGCAAAATTACAAATTTCTCTGCACATACGCAAGAAAAATGCGCAAAATCTTTATTCTTTAGAGTTTTTTTTGTAATTTTGCCCCTCAAATTAAGAGATATGACAAGAAAGAAGAAACCTTTACCACTCCTTGAGGGTGTAACAATAGAAGCTGTGGCAGCAGAAGGCAAGTGCCTTTTCCACTGGGAAGACTTGGTCGTGTTTGTTCCATTCTGCGTGCCTGGCGACGTTTGCGATGTTCAGATACGCAGGAAGAAACACTCGTTTGCTGAAGGCGAGGTTGTACGCTTTATAGAATATAGTAATGTACGCGCGATTCCATTCTGTCAGCATTTCGGAGTTTGCGGAGGCTGCAAGTGGCAAAACATGCCATATGAGGAACAGCTGAAATTCAAGCAGCAGCAGGTGTACGACCAGCTGACTCGCATAGGCAAGATCGACCTTCCAGAATTCAGGCCCATCCTCGGAAGTGTGCATACTAAGGAATACCGCAACAAGCTTGACTTCGGATGTGCCAACAAGCGCTATCTGACCAAAGAACAAATATCTTCGTTACCAAATGAAGATAGTCAAAGCCAGAAAGACGTACCCGCCATCGGATTCCATATCACAGGCGCATTCGACAAGATATTACCGATAGAGAAATGCTGGCTGATGGATGACTTGCATAACAAGATACGCAACGAAGTATACAGATATGCCACAGAGCATGGGCTTACATTCTTCGACCTTCGTGCTCAAGTAGGCCTGCTCCGCGATATTATTATCCGCAATAGTGCATCTGGCGAATGGATGGTAATCATCCAGTTCCATTATGACAGGAGTTCTGCCGAGGCCGCTATTCAAAGCGAAGCTGAAGCAAAGGCACTATTGGAGCATGTCTCAGACAAGTTCCCACAGATATCTTCGCTTTTGTACCTTGACAACCAGAAGTGCAATGATACGATAGGTGATCAGGAGATACTTGTTTTTAAAGGTAAAGACCATATATTTGAGCAGATGGAAGATCTGCGGTTCAAAGTTGGACCCAAGAGTTTCTATCAGACCAATACCGAACAAGCATATCACCTCTATTCCGTAGCCCGTGAGTTTGCTGGGCTAACCGGCAAAGAGATTGTCTATGACCTCTATACAGGCACAGGTACCATAGCAAATTTTGTGGCCGGCAGGGCCAACAAAGTAGTGGGTATAGAATATGTACCGGAAGCTATCGAAGACGCAAAAGTCAATTCTGAGCTAAACGGCATAGAGAATACCCTTTTCTTTGCTGGCGACATGAAGGACATTCTCACCGACGATTTTATTGCAGGACACGGGCAACCCGATGTAATTATCACCGACCCTCCACGTGCCGGCATGCATCCTGATGTCGTAAAAACTATCCTAAGGGCAGCTCCCAAGCGCATAGTTTATGTATCGTGCAACCCGGCTACACAGGCCCGTGACCTGCACGACATGGATTCAGACTACAAAGTAGCTGCCGTACAGCCTGTAGACATGTTTCCGCATACTCCTCATGTTGAGAATGTTGTGCTCTTGGAACGACGCACCAATTTTTGAGTTTTTCACAATAAAAAAACATAAAGTATGAAAATGAGAAAACTAATAAGTACCATGGCGCTAATGGCGCTGACATGTATTACTGCTGACGCAGAAGCACTGAAAGAAGTGGAAGAAGTACAGGCGACAAAGGAGAAAGCCTCCATAGAGCTCCCTGCCTGGGTAAAGAACATCAAGTTCAGCGGCTACGGCATGCTGCAATACCAGGGTGAAGATACCGAAGGAGCTCACACTAACTCATTCAATCTCCGCCTGGCACGTTTTATCTTAGATGGTAAGATCGGTGATTTTGACTGGAGAGCACAGATTCAGGGCACAAACGTTAAAGGCCCAGGTGAGCCAACAGTTCAGCTCGTTGACCTCTATGCAGAGTGGCGCAAATTTCCTGAGTTCAAGATTCGTGCAGGACAGTTTAAGCGTGCCTTCACCTACGAGAACCCCACAAATCCCATCACTCAGGGGTGGTATGCGTATGCGATGGTAATCAATAACCTCTCCGGATTCGGTGACCGCACTGGTGAGAAATCTTCTGGCGGACGCGATATCGGTATACAGTTTTCTGGCGACCTGTTCCCTAATGCCAATGGGCGGCGCCTGTTCCACTATCAGATTGGTGTCTACAACGGAGAAGGTATCAATGAGAAGGACAAGGACAACCGCAAGGATATCATAGGCGGTGCATGGGTGATGCCAATCAGTGGTCTTCGTATCGGAGCCTTCGGTTGGACAGGTACTCGTGGCAACATGTTAGATCCTGTCACAGGTGTGACCCGTAGTGTCAAAAAGAATCGATATGCCATCTCTGCCGAATACGATAAAGATGAATACACCTTCCGTGCAGAGTATCTTCACAGTCAGGGTTGGGGAGCAGCAAAGGCCGGCAACAATGTACGTGAGATAGACTATTCGAAAGGCGACAAGGCTGATGGTTGGTACGTTTTTGGCATCGTTCCCGTGGTAAAGAGCAAACTGCATGCTAAGGCTCGTTACCAGACATACCGCTCCCAGAAAGAATGGGCTACTTCTAAGACGATGTACGAGGTTGGTCTGAACTACTACTTCACAAAGAACCTTCAGCTCAATGTCGAGTATGGCCTCGTAAACGAGCGTTCTGTTCACAAGAACCATAACTTCGTAGATGTGGAACTCGATTTCCGTTTCTAACCTTTGTGCAATCTTCGAGTGAGGGCCTCCCACAGACGGGTTTTCTGCCGCAGTATTTGTAATGAGTAGATAGTGCTGGCAACCATCAGCAATCCTCCGCAAATCCAGCGCAAGAGACCATTGGTAATAAATGTAGAGGCATAGGCAAGAAAGCCTAAGGAGACTAGCACAACAGCATAACGGACTACGGTTGCCGACACTCGGTAACCGTATTTTGTATATGCAAATAGGTTAATAGCAAGATAGTCGAATACATGTGCCAACGTGATGGCAAGTCCTGTCCCCCAAAGCCCCCACTGTTCATAACCGAATATTATCAGTAAAACGAAAACTACAAAATAAGAGGTCTCCAATAACAGATATATCAGAGATTTGCCTCGGGCCAGAGTGATATAAGCCACTGGCAGCGTCAACACCTTGAAGAACATTGCTAAGACAGACACCTGCGCCATTGCTATCACAGCAACGAACTCACTGCTAAACAGCAGCGGAATGAGTACAGGAAGCAACACTATCAAGGCTGTCAGCATCGGAGAGATGATCAGCAATGACACCTCCATCTGGCGATTCACAGTCAGATTGGTTGCCTCGACATCACTATTAACGGCTGACAGGCGGGGATAATAGTCCGACTCCATTGCAGAGAATACCATACCGGCATAAGTTATAGTTAGCATATACCCAACGTTGTAAAGTCCCAGAACGGTCAGGTCACCATTAACATTCAGGTAAGAACGAATTAGCATTTCCGCTCCACTTCCAACAATCCCTGCCAATGTGAAGGCTACACCCAGACGCACCATATCCATTCCGTCTCCAAGAACTCCCCTCGCTCCTCTCAGTTGCAAAGGATAGAGCTTCAGGGAATAGCGGAGCGTTGCACACATCGTAACAAATGCCATCAGTACAATCACAGGCACGATTCCCGCCTGCCAGAAGAAATAATATATAGGTACAGATATCAATAGCGATGCCAGCACAGACAATATCTGGACTATCGCAACAGCCCCAAGTTTCCTATGACTCTTAAGTATAGCCGTCTCGCCTCCCGTGATGGCAATCATCCCCACTGCAGGAGCCAAGAGAATGAAATGCAGGCTATGGTCGCCCCAAGTGAAAGTTGCATTACTGAGGAGCGGTCCTACAGCAAAGCACACCAGCATACCGATAAGGGCAGTAAGCATGCTCCAACCTCTTATAGTCTTCACGAAATGCTTTGCTCGCTCAGAATCACCATTCTCTAACATCTCCGACAGGCTCTTTACTGCACTGACAGATAGTCCCAGTCCAGTAGCCTGAGAAATAAGGCTGACAGTAGTATTGAAAAGTGATGCCAAGCCCATGCCCCCAGGACCTAGCAAGATGGCAATAAACTTATTCCGCACAAGGCTCATCAATATATTCAAGCCCTGCACGCCGCCAAAAATGCCTGTATACTTTAATACATGACTATAGCTCTCGTCGCACTCTTTACCCATATATTTTATAAAGAAACGCAAAATTATGGATTTTATTACGAATTTGCTAACAGAATTTGGTTTTTTGCTCACTTAATCGTACCTTTGTAGCATGAAACTGAGTATTATCATTCCTGTATATCGTGTAGAAGGCACGCTCGACAGATGCATCGAGAGCGTGGTCGGTCAGGATTATGGAGATATGGAGATTATACTCGTTGACGACGGTTCACCTGACAAATGTCCACACAAATGCGACGACTGGGCTCGAAGACATTCCTGCATTAGGGTGATTCACAAAGCTAATGGAGGTCTAAGTGATGCCCGCAATGCAGCACTGGACATAGCAACGGGCGATTATATCACATTCGTTGACTCTGACGACTATCTCTCCCCGAGCGCCTTACTGGAGAATATGAACCTATTAGCCACTAACCCTGAGCTTGATTTCATAGAGTATCCCATCCTGGTTCACGCAGGCAGCGAAAAAGAGTTCATGTTTAGCCCACAGTTTCAAGTTTATACCAACATGGACAGATATTGGCTCGAAGGAGAGGCATATCGTCATACATATGCCTGCAATAAGATCTTCAAAAGAGATATATTCAACGATCTCCGTTTCCCGCTTGTACCAGCATTCGAAGATGCCCACATGCTGCCAAAGATATTGGACAGATGCAGATGTATTGCAACCACGAATTATGGCATATACTATTACACATGGAACACTAATGGAATCACTGTTTCTGCTGATGGTATAAAGATACAGTCTCTTTTGGATGCTTACATAGCCGTTCTACCACGTTTCAGCAACTCAGGAAACTATATGGCTGAGGAATTCTATCTTCAGGCACTTAACATACAGATGGAGGCAGCAGCAAAAGGCATGCCACTTAGCCTGCCCAAAATCAAACATCGAATGAGTATATCCAGACGATATAGTCTGAAGACCAACATAAAGATAATCATCCTGAACATCTTAGGATTGAAATCTCTTTGCAGTATATACAGTCTAATTACAAATAAATGAATCAGCCACTAATAAGTTTCATAATTGCCGACTACAACTTGCCTTGCGAAATGCTTTGCGAGTGCATCGACAGCATTCTTGCCCTCCCATTAAGCTCATTAGAGAGGGAGATCATAGTGGTTGACGACGGGTCCGAGTCAAGCGCACTTAATGGACTTGCGAAATATGGTGAAGAACTCATCTATATCCGACAGGCTCATCAGGGGCTGAGTGCCGCAAGGAATACAGGCATACAGATGTCAAGAGGCAAGTATCTGCAGTTTGTTGACGGCGACGACAGACTTATCTGCTCACCTTACGGACATTGCATAGACATCATAAAATCAGGCAAATACGACATGGTAGTCTTCGACTTTACTAAATCAGCATTAGAAGACAAGGCCTTTACCGACAGACACCATCAGAGTGGCAGCGAATATATGCGCCTCTACAACATCAGAGGAACGGCATGTGGGTATATTTTTAAGAAATCCTGCCTCGGAGATCTCCGCTTTACAACCGGCATCTACCACGAGGATGAAGAGTTCACGCCACTACTCCTGCTGCGCACAGAGAAAACATGTGTGACAGATGCCAAAGCATACTTCTATCGACAGCGCCAGGACTCTATAATAACAGACACCTATATACGCAAGAGAATAAAGCGACTAAACGATCTGAAAAGCGTAATCATTAGGCTGAACATCATTGCTGACAAGCTTCCTGCCAACGACAAGACCGCTTTGCAGCGCAGAGTAGCTCAACTAACAATGGACTACATATATCAGATGATTTTACTGACCCGGTCAAGAAACTATCTGAATAAGAGAATCGAAGAACTTCGGGAGTTGGGATTGTTCCCTCTGCCTGATAAGGGCTATACCACAAAATACAAATGGTTTTGTCGTCTTTCTAAAAGTCGGGCAGGCCTGAATATATTAATGCAAACTATACCACTGCTAAAAAAAGAAAGATGAGAATACTGCTAATAGGTGAATTCAGTAATGTTCATGCCACCCTGGCTATAGGACTTCGTGAACTAGGCCATGAAGTAACAGTCATCTCTAATGGCGACTTCTGGAAGAACTATTCCCGCGACATAGACGTCTCCAGGCCTGAAGGCATATTTGGAGGCAGCAGACTGATGCTAAGACTGATAACACTACTTCCAAAGATGAGAGGATATGACGTAGTACAGCTCATAAGCCAGATATTCCTGGAATTAAAGGTTGAGCACATCGCCTTTTTCTATCGTTATCTGCTGCGCCATAACAAGAAAGTATTCATGGGTGCCAACGGCTTCGATGATGTATGGATAAAGACATGCCTTGAAGACAATTCCCTGAGATACAATGACTTCAAAATCGGTGATAACATCCGTAACTATCCTCAGCTACAGGAATGGAAATCCGAGTGGACAGGAACTTTTAGAGAACGGTATAGTCAGAAAGTTGCCAGCTCATGCGCTGGTATTATTCCCGGACTGTACGAATATTGGGTCGGGTATCATAAAAGATACCCTGATAAGACACAGTATATCCCATACCCTATCGTCATGCCAAAGTCGACATCGGCAGAGAGAGCACAAAAGTCGAAAGTGGTATTATTCATAGGCATCAATAAGGAACGTTCCAAATACAAAGGCACTGACATTATGCTTCAGGCGGCAAAAGACGTTCAGAGGAAATATCCACACTGCACAAAACTTCAGGTTGCAGAGTCTGTACCCTTTGCAGAATATCAGAAGATGATGGACGGCTCTGATGCCATCCTCGACCAGCTCTATAGCTACACGCCATCAATGAACTCACTGCTGGCAATGTCGAAAGGCATTATATGCATTGGTGGAGGAGAACCAGAAAACTACGAACTAATTAATGAAACCGAACTTAGGCCAATCATCAATGTCGAGCCAACATACGAAAGCGTCTATCAAGAACTGGAACAGTTAGTGCTCCACCCCGAACGCATCCCTGAGCTAAAGAGACAGAGTATCGAATACGTCAGAAGACATCACGACTACTTGAAGGTTGCCCGAAAATACATCAATTTCTGGAAGAAATAGTAAAGTGCGGTATCAGCCTTCTGGCCAATACCGCACTTGCACGGTAATAATAATTACTAATTGCTAATTACTAATTATTAATAATGTTATGCCTCAGCAGGAGCAGCCTCCTCTGCGGGAGCCTCAGCAGCAGCGGCCTCAGCAGCCTTTGCAGCCTCTTCCTCTGCCTTAGCAGCAGCCTCTGCAGCCTTCTTCTCAGCCACCTTCTTAGCAATAGCCTCGTTCACTGCCTTCTCTGCCTTCAGTGCATTCTCTGCAGCCTCTTTCTTTGCCTTAGCCTCTGCCTCACGGATCTTGTCCAGACCATTCTGCTTGTCAGCCTTCCAGGCATCGAACTTCTTCTGAGCAGCAGCCTCGTCAAAAGCGCCCTTCTTGACGCCACCACGGAGGTGCTTCATCAGGTAAACGCCCTCACGGCTGAGGATGTCACGTACTGTGTCTGTGGGCTGAGCACCTGTCTCTACCCAATAGAGTGCACGGTCGAAATTCAAGTCTACTGTGGCAGGATTGGTGTTGGGGTTATAAGTACCAATCTTCTCAGTAAATCTACCATCACGTGGTGCACGAGCGTCAGCGATTACAATGCTGTAGAAAGCATAGCCCTTACGGCCGCCACGCTGCAATCTGATTTTTGTTGCCATTTTCTTTAAATCTTAATTTTGTTGTTAAAAATTTGAATTTCATGCTCTTATCTCGTAAAAGCGGGTGCAAAGGTACTATAAATTATTGAGAATTAGGCACAAAGCTTACAGAGTTTTTTATCATAACGGGGCATTTTAACGTTTTTTGGGGCTTTTGCAGTTGAAATATTGATATAAATTGCTAACTTTGCACTCAAAACATGGCAATAAAAGAACTATCAATATTGATTCCCACTCATAACGACCTGTGTGTCAAACTGACGGGTGACCTCAGAATACAGGCTGAGAGGGCTTGTATTGTATATGAGATTATAGTGGCCGACGATGGATCTACCGATATCGACGTCATCCGGCAGAACAGCAAAATAGACCAATGGAATTATTGCCGATATATAAGACAAGAGAACAACATCGGCAGGGCAGCCATAAGAAACAGGCTTGCCAAAGAGGCACAGTACGAATGGGTCTTATTCATCGATAGCGACATGACAATTGTCAGAGACAATTATCTCTCCAGATATCTTTCATCAGATAATGACTCTGTAGTGGATGGAGGAATCTCCGTTGGAGGTGATGCTGAGGAACTTAAGTGGTGCCTGCGCTATCTCTACGAAAAGTCTGCAGAACAGGAACATACCGCAAAGATGCGCCAGAAGAATCCATATCGCGACTTTCATACTGCCAATTTCCTAGTCAGACGTAGCATCATGCTCTCCCACCCTTTTGATGACAGATTCCGCTATTACGGATATGAAGACGTGCTGTTCGGCAAACAACTGCGAGATGCCAATATTGCCATAACTCATATCGACAATCCAATAGGCTTCTGCACCTTTGAGAGCAACCCTGACTTTATCTCAAAGACAGAAGAAGGCTTGCAGACTCTTTACAGGTTTCGCGACGAGCTTCGTGGCTATTCTCGCTTAATCACCATAGTCAACGGCATCCATATCCCACTGGTACGGAGTTTTATACGCCTATTATTTCGTATATTCGGCCCACTTATCCGAAAGAATCTATGCAGTCCGCGTCCAAATATCCGCCTATACAACATATATAAACTAGGTTATTACTTATCACTACCTCAATAAGAAATGGTAAATCCGCCAATTAAAAGTTAATAAGGAAACTACATTTTTCCGAAACCCAAAATTCTTTTGACAAGATATTTGGAGGATTCGGAAATATTGTGTATCTTTGCACAGATATTCATTTAATTACAAAAACAAATACGATTATGAAAGAACTGAAAGGTACAAAGACAGAGAAGAACCTGCAGGAAGCATTCGCAGGTGAGAGTCAGGCACGCAACAAGTACAGCTACTGGGCATCAAAAGCAAAAAAAGACGGTTATGTACAGATAGCTGCCATTTTCGAGGAGACAGCAGCCAATGAGAAGGAACATGCCAAGATGTGGTTTAAGTTGCTCGAAGGCGGAGCCATAAAGAGCACTCCTGAGAACCTGGAGGCAGCTGCCAATGGTGAGAATTTCGAATGGACAGACATGTATGCCCGCATGGCACAGGAGGCTCGTGAGGAGGGATTTGACGAGATTGCCGATAAGTTTGAGGCTGTTGGCAAGATTGAGAAGGAGCACGAGGCCCGCTACCGCAAACTGCTCGACAACATCAAGAAGGAGCGCGTATTCTCAAAGGACGGTGATGTAATTTGGCAGTGCGCTAATTGCGGACATATCGTCATCGGCAAGAAGGCTCCCGAGGTATGCCCGGTTTGCGACCATCCTCAGGCCTACTTCCAGGTTAAAGCAGAAAACTATTGAAGCAATATCTGAACTATTCGTTCTGCGGTGCGTCCATCCCAACGATCGGGAAGGGCGCACTTCTTCCATTCGCCCTTAACCATCCGAACAACCGCCTCTCTCAACTTGTCTGCGTCCTCGCCAACCAGGACATTAGAACCGATACTAACTGTCTCCTGGTGCTCAGTATAGTTATTGAGTGTAATACAAGGCACTCCATTGAATGTTGCCTCCTCTGCCACATTGCCGGAATCAGTAATGATGCCTACCGCATTAGCCGCAAGCCAACCGAACTCAAGATAGTTTAACGGCTCTGTCAGGAGTATCTTATCCTTATACCTTTCAAATATTTCACGCGACCTCCCGCGTAATGGCGCAATAACCTTCACCTCACCCACAGCCTCAATTATAGCATTCATCATTCTAAAGAGATTCTCCTCATCGGCCAAAAGAGCCTTGCGATTAAGAGTAAAGACAATATACCTTTCTCCAGCATCACTCACAAGGGCTGGTTTGACTAGCCGGTCATGATTGAATCTCAAGGTATCCATCAGTATATTACCGACCATAAACGTCTGTGAGCCTTCGGTCTGCTGTTCCCTCGTTGCCACACTATTGCTTTTCACACCAGCAGTAAACAGATAGTCGCTAAGGGCATCAATCACAAGACGATTAATCTCCTTAGGCATATTGATGTCGAAAGAGCGTGTTCCTGCTACAAGATGAGCCAATCTCACTCCTCGTTTCTTCGTTACTATGGCAGCTGCCATAGTAGATGCAAGGTCATCCACAACAATGACGACATCCACTGGATGCTCATCAAGGAAATGATCAAACTCGGACATAACCATGCTGGTTATCTCATTTAGCTTAGTGCTGTCAGCACCAAGATAGAAGTCTGGTCTCGGCATCTGCAAGTCATCAAACAGTGACGGTTCTAAAGTGGGATCGTCCTGTTTACCGGCATACACGAGATAATACTCAGCTTCACCACTTCTCTTGATGGCACGAATCAATGGTGCGACTTTAACGAAATTGGGTCTAGCACCAGCTACAATACAGATGTTCTTACTCATATTACACATTTTTGTTGCAAAGATAATGAATTTCATTGATTTTCCTCGCTTATTTCAAAAAAAACTCAGTTTTTGCACAAGTTAATAGTTAAAAAACAACAAGTTGCATAAAATTATCAAGGCTCTATTTCCGAATCTCGATAAAAATAGCTATCTTTGCAACCAGAATACGGGTCGTGCCGCATAGATCGGGATACTCTACATTAATATTTTTAACTGGGTCAGCTTCTCTTGCTAATGGCGGGCCACATCTCTAGAGAGCATCTTGATGCCGGTGGATTACAACGGCGGAGAGCACCCACATCGTGTGAAACAGGAGTTTTCACCAAATCATCGGCACGTACCCGCTTTTTTGACTATTTGACTATTAGAGAATTAGAAAATAAGATAATTAAACTGGTATGTTTTCTGGTATTATTGAAGAGTTTGCTACTGTAATAGCAATTAAGAAAGACCGCGAGAATATCGACTTTACACTGAAATGTTCATTCGTCGACGAACTGAAAATCGACCAGAGTGTTTCACACAATGGCGTTTGCCTCACCGTAGTGGAAATCGAGGATGGCTCCTATACCGTCACTGCAATGAAGGAGACTCTTGACAGGACAAATCTCGGTCTGCTAAAAGTTGGCGATAAAGTGAACGTAGAGCGATCCATGTTAATGAATGGACGACTTGACGGGCACATCGTTCAGGGGCACGTTGACGAGACCGCCAAATGCATCGCGATGGAAGATGCTGACGGAAGTACGTATTTCACTTTTGAATACCCCGAGAACCGGGAAATGGCTAAGAAGGGTTATTTTACAGTAGATAAAGGCAGTGTAACTGTAAACGGAGTATCGCTCACTGTATGCAATCCCACAACCAATACATTTCAAGTAGCAATCATCCCCTACACTTTCGAGCACACAAACTTTTGCGACATTAAGATTGGGACAATAGTAAATATTGAGTTTGACATCTTAGGCAAGTATATTGCCCGGCTGCAGCAACTTTAGAACAATCAAAGTAATAATTCATGTGGAGCAGAAATAAGCGTTTCTGCTCCATTTCGTATAAGGAAATCCTTATCTCTGAAGCCCCATAGTACACTGACACAAGGCAGTCCACTATTATGTGCTGTCTGGATATCCACATCAGAATCACCCACATATACAGCATTGTCACTGTCTGTTCCAAGAGCCTTTAGTGCAGCGAACACAGTATCTGGAGCCGGCTTCTTACGGATACCCTCTGCCTCATTCTCTCCAATAGCTACCTCAATCGTTTCAGAAAAGAAATACTGGCACAACTCCTGAGTGGCTGCCATCATCTTATTGCTTACTACTGCCAGATGACATCCACGGGATTTCAGTTGTGCCAGCATGTCAGGAATGCCATCATATGGGCGGGTAGTGTCAAGAGAATGCTCCATATAGTAACTCCGGAATGTAGTAAAAGCCTCGTCAAACAAAGGATTAGCTGCGCCAGCAGGTACAGCCCTCTCCATGAGCAGACGTACTCCATTACCAACGAACCTTCGAACATTATCTATACTATGTTCTGGCATTCCATAAGTACGTAAAGCATAGTTTACAGACGCTGCCAGATCACCTAACGTGTCTAACAGCGTACCATCGAGATCAAAGATATATGTTTTATAACTCATCGCTTGCTTCTTGTTATCATCGTACGTACCTTATTATTATATTTATCCGCCTTAAGAAGTTCTTCAATAGTAAGGTGCATACGATATTTCCAATGGTTGTACGGATCGCTGGGCACATTGATCCTTTCTTCTCTGGGATTCTTACCTCGCAGTTCACTATCCATAGCAAGCCAGTCCTGAAGGCTCAGCATACAGAGCATAGAAGGACAATATAGATGTCTTGCTATTATCTCCTCTGCGAGATGGGCTGGCAGATGCTCAGGTGCCCTACCCTGTTTCTGGAGCATTGTAACATAATACCTCTGTGTACGTTCTGGACTCTCTTCCCACCACAGGCGCAATGGTGACATATCATGAGTAGAGAATGTTGCAACACTACGATAGGGATTACCGTCAAGGTGATTAAACTCAAAACCACTATGCTTCGGCATCGACTGAATCTCCAAAGTAAGGATACGCTGATAGTCGAGGACATGAGCCACGCAATCAGGCAACATACCAAGGTCTTCAGCACAACGAAGCATACTGGTATCTCCAAACACCTCAGAGAGTCTGCCTGTTGCCTCGTTACCCCAGAAGAAGTTATGACGCTGGTAGAAATAATTGTTATACAAACGCATAAATGCATCTTTCTCTTCTCCAGAGAGTGCTTCATATACTGGTTCTTTAATAGCTCCAATACGTGGATGGTACATCTCGGGATGATGCGGGTCTTCTATAAAAAGGACATCGGAAATGACGCGATACAACCCGTCACGTATCCACAAACTGTTCTCATCGCCACTTCCCTCAAAGTAATCCCTTATCTTCTTTTGGGTCTTAAACTCCGCCCGTAGGTCATACAGTCCATATCCGCGCAGAATCAGGAAATTGTCTTTAACGTACTGAGCATGGATGCCGAAAAGACGCTCTATAACCTTGTCATTAATAAACGGGCGTGTCATGAAATCCTTACGGAAAGACAGGCCAAAGTATTCTATCTCGCTGACAGTCAAAGGCAATGATGGTGAGAAATGCCCCAAGAGTCCAAAGAGCGCATCATCAGGAATCTCCCAGATTCGGAAGAAGCCTAAGACGTGATCGATACGGAAGGCATCGAAGTACTGTGACATCCATTCTAAACGATGTTTAAACCATTTGATTAGTCCCTCTCCCCACTGATATGTTGGGAATCCCCAATTCTGACCATTCTGAGAGAAAGAATCTGGCGGAGCACCTGTCTGTGAATCAAGATTGAACAGTTCCGGATGAGTTGAGGTCTCCACGCTATCACGATTCACTCCGATAGGGATGTCGCCTTTGAGTACTACACCCTTGCTGCGGGCATAGTCTGCTGCCGCCTTCAACTGGCAATGAAGATGATACTGCACATAATATACTATGTCACATCCTCCATCTTCGGCCAACCAATTAGCATACGGCACGAGCCAGTCTTTATTAGTCGAATACCAGTGTTTGAAGTCCTTCGAGTCAAGGGTCTGCTGACCTTTTTCTGCAAAACATTCTTTCAAATATTCAGACTTAACACGGTCAACAGCCTCATAATCACTGTATCCCAGTGCATTTAGCTCTCTTCGCTGTCGGTGATAGGCAGTCATCCTCGACTTACTCTTAAGACTACCCAATGCTTCCAAATCAATATAATGCGGATGTAGTGCAAAGGCGGATACAATATTATAAGGATAGGAATCGCTCCAAGTATGAGATGATGTAGTATCATTGACAGGCAAAAGCTGAATAATCTTCATTCCCGTTGCAACTGCCCAGTCAACCATACGATGCAGGTCACCGAAATCACCCACGCCATAGGAATGTTCACTTCGCAATGAGAATACCGGGACGACCACTCCTGCTGCACGCCACGTTTGTTCCTTGACACGAAGGGTCTCACCATAAACCACCAACACGGAACCGTCTGGGAAGGCATTCTGTTCTGATGATATGAGCCCCTCAGTAGTTCTATTGTCACCCTCTTCCCATGCTACCAAGGCATTCGTTCCATCATCTATGATTACATATTTGTATTCAAGGGGCAAAAACACCGCATCGACGTTCACTGAAAGAATCCACTCAAACTTGCCAAGATACTCCATTTTCAGGAATCTTGCAGAATTCCAGTCACCCAATGCTGGATGGCTACCAAGTATTGCCAATGATTGTCCTTTCCTCAACTGAGGTGCAGACACTCTAAAGATGATGGTCTTCCTATAAAGTGGAAGGCGCTTGGCTATAACGTCCTGGCTCTTAGGATTATTCAGGGTCGTAACGGCATAGGCGCTGCTATACAGATGATACTGAAGAGGAATATCGCGCCAGAGGTCGGGCAGAATATAGTTCTTGGATGAGTCGAAATGATAGCATCGTGGAACTCCCGTCCACTCCTTTCTCAACACATTACCATCAGCATCCTCCACCTGATAGTAATATGAGAACGATGCTATAGGATGCTGACGGGACTCAAGGACGGAAGTCTCAATGCTCCAGATCACTCCATCACTTGTGGTCATCAAGATATTCGAGTTGCGCACAGTACCGTCAACACTCGTATAGTAGATGACCACGTGAAGACTTTCGCCCCACTGTGTTCCGTAGTTTATGGTGAATTTAAGCTTCATATCTCAAATATTTAGTGCAAAGGTACAAATTATTAAGCATTCACAATCCACAATTCACATAATTTTTAGAATTTCCACTATAAATAAAATAATTTTGAGCTGTTTCCACAAGAAATTAAAAAATTTCGAGTAACTTTGCACCGATTTTAAATTTATTAGAGCAAATGAAGACAATAAAAGCGAAATACTATATCATTCCTGCGGTAGTCTGTCTTGTGATTATTGTAGGCTTGGGCTACTATTATTTCCTCACTGACTTTGCGAAAGATTCCGAGAAAGTGAATTACGTATATATCGATGACGATGACACTGCCGACTCTGTTTTTACTAAGTTGGAGCCCTATTCTACCGAGCATAGTCTCTGTGGATTTAAGATATTGGCTCGTCATTCGGGATATAAAGAGAAGATACGCTCAGGAAGATATTCAGTAACTTCAGGGGTGAACACTCTGAGCATGTTCAGAAAATTAAAGAACGGTCATCAGGAGGCACAGATGCTAACCATACCGGAATCTCGCACGATGGAGAAGCTGTCTGGTATCATCTCAAAAAAGCTGATGCTTGACAGTCTTACCCTGGAACAGGCTCTTACAGACAATGACTTCTGTGGCCGATGGGGATACGATACAGCAACGATAGCATGCCTCTTTGTTCCAAACACCTATGAGGTTTACTGGAACATCAGTCTTGATGCCTTTATGGAAAGGATGATAAAGGAGCATGACCATTTCTGGAGCGGAGACCGCACAAACAAGGCCACATCCCTTGGACTCACGCCCAATGAGGTTTGTACTGTTGCAAGTATCATCGACGAAGAGACAGCCAACACAGCAGAGAAGCCAATGGTGGCAGGTATGTACTTGAATCGTCTTAAGGCCGGAATGCCATTGCAGGCAGACCCTACAATCAAGTTTGCCATGAAGCGATTCGAACTTAAGCGTATCTATCATGACATGCTGTTCTACGATAGTCCTTATAACACTTATCGTAATGCCGGTTTGCCTCCCGGTCCCATCAAGATTGCTTCAATCAAGGGTATCGACGCTGTGCTCAATCGTGTTGATCATGATTATATGTATATGTGTGCCAAGGAAGATTTCTCTGGTACCCATAATTTTGCAAAGACTTATAACGAGCACTTGAAGAATGCCGCAAAATATTCTAAGGCACTTAATGAAAGAGGAATCAAATAAAGGTAAAAGTAAAAAGTAAAAAATAGATATGGAAGAGAAGATTAATAACGAAAAGCTACAGGCAGGCGAACATGGCGAGGTGACGGAGAAAAAGTCAGTAAGCTTCATCGAACAGAAAGTTATCAACGATCTGGCAGAAGGCAAGAATGGGGGAAGAATACAGACCCGTTTTCCACCAGAGCCAAATGGATATCTTCATATCGGGCATGCCAAGGCCATAGCTATCGACTTCAGTCTGGCTAAGAAATATAATGGTATCTGTAACCTCCGTTTCGATGACACCAACCCCATCAAGGAAGATACAGAGTATATCGAGAATATTGAGAACGATATCAAATGGCTGGGCTTCCAATGGGCAAATGTATACTATGCCAGCGACTATTTCCAGGAGCTTTGGGACTTCGCTGTATGGCTCATCAAGCAGGGACGTGCCTACGTTGACGAACAGAGTGCCGAGGTAATTGCCCAGCAGAAAGGAACGACCACAAGCCCCGGAACCAACAGCCCGTTCCGTGACCGTCCTGTAGAAGAAAATCTCAAGCTCTTCGAATTCATGAACAGTGGCAAATGCGAGCCTGGAACACTTGTGCTCAGAGCCAAGATTGACATGGCTCACCCGAACATGCTCTTCCGTGACCCGCTGATCTATCGTGTGCTCAACATTCCGCATATTCGTACAGGCAATAAGTGGAACGCATATCCGATGTACGACTTTACACATGGCCAGTGCGACTACCTTGAGGGCGTCACGCACTCTTGGTGTACGCTCGAGTTTGTTGAGCATCGTCCACTTTATGACCTGTTTGTCACATGGATGAAAGAGTGGAAGGGTGAGACTGACAATATCGAGGATAACCGTCCTCGTCAGACAGAGTTCAATAAACTGAACCTCAACTACACCCTTATGTCGAAGCGTAATCTTCTGGCATTAGTCAACGAAAAACTAGTAAATGGTTGGGACGACCCACGCATGCCGACGATTTGCGGATTCCGTCGCAGAGGATACAGCCCTGAGAGTATCGTAAACTTTATCGACAAGATAGGCTACACCAAGCTCGATGCCCTCAACGACATGGCACTTCTTGAGAGTGCTGTTCGTGATGACCTCAACAGTCGTGCCATCCGTGTAAGCGCTGTCCTTGATCCCGTAAAAGTGGTCATTACCAACTACCCAGAAGGACAAGTGGAGCAACTTGAAGCAGTAAACAACCCTGAGAATGAAGCTGATGGCACACACACAATAGAGTTCAGCCGCGAGCTATGGATAGAGCGTGACGATTTCATGAAAGAGGCAGAGAAGAAGTTCATGCGCCTGGCTCCAGGCAAGGAGGTACGCCTCAAGAACGCCTATATCATCAAATGTGACGAGGAGCATCCGTGCGACGAAGACGAGAATGGCAATGTGACAACAATCTATTGCACATACGACCCAGACTCTCGCAGCGGCATGCCTGGCTCCAACCGTAAGATAAAAGGTAAGACCCTACACTGGGTAAGCTGCGCACATGCTGTAAAGGCAGAGGTACGATTGTACGACCGTCTGTGGAAGGTAGAGAATCCCCGTGATGAAATGGCAGCTATCCGTGAAGAGCAGAACTGCGATGCCGTAACTGCAATGAAACAGATCATCAACCCCGACTCTCTCAGCATCATCAAGGACTGCTATGTAGAGCCATTCGCTGCAACGATGAAGCCTCTCACTTACTTGCAGTTCCAGCGTATCGGATACTTCACGCCAGATTCCGACACCACCCCAGAACACCCTGTATTCAACAAGACCGTTGGTCTTAAAGATACTTGGAAAAAATAAAAAGGCTATAGCATTGACTGACGATTCAGAATATTTCAAAAGCGAGGAATTCAAGGGTATTCTCAACCAATACGAAGACTCCGTCAGGTCAGGGCATCCTACATACATGGATGCCGATGACTTGGCGGATATAGCAGACTATTACCAATTTGAAGGAAGGCAGAAAGATGCCACAGATGCCATCAACCTTGCCCTTCAGTATAATCCCAATGCCATCGGTCCCCTTCTCTATAAAGCCAGAGAGGCTCTAAGTTTTCAAAATTTCGACAAGGCACGTGAATATGCAGCACGCATAGAATCACTTGACGGCCTGGAATACTTATATATGAAATGTGAGATACTCATCTGTGAGGGTAAAGTCAACGAGGCTGATGAAATATTCCGTGAACATTTTAAAGGCGTGCCCCCCGATGAGCTCATAGACTTTGTCTACGATGTTGCAAATCTCTTCTCAGAGTATCAGCAATACGACAAGGCTTTCGAATGGATAGCCCGGTCACAAGGCGACAACTCTGACGAATTCAAGGAACTCATGGCACGCACTCTCTTTGGGTTAGGCAAATACAAAGACAGTGAACGTATCTTCAACGAACTACTGGACCACGACCCATACTCCAACAGATACTGGAATTCATTGGCTAGTGCACAGTTCATGAATGAGGACTACAGTGCATCAGTCACCAGCAGTGAATACGCTATCGCAATCGATCCAAATGATGCGGATAGTATTCTTTCAAAAGCTAACGGCCTGTACCGGCTGGATAATTTCGAAGAAGCACTTAAATATTTCGAAAGATACAACAAGATTGTTGAGGACGACGAGTTTGGCTATCTGCATCAGGGGACATGCCTTATTAACCTTGGCCGTTTCCCCGAAGCGATATCCCGTTTGGAGAAGGCAGAGGAAATATCGTCAGCAGACTCACAGTATCTGCCAGAGATTTATCAAGAACTGGCATTTGCCTATAGTGAACAGAAACTACCCGAGACAGCCCTATATTATATCGAAAAGACCAAAGACCTTGACTGCAACCATGCTGACATGGATGTAGTCAAAGGGCACATCCTTTTGGCCAATCATCGTATAGATGAGGCTGAGGAGGTGTTTAGGAATACCATCATCAACTCAGGCAATGCCCCAAGGACAATGCTGCGTATCATGGTATCTCTCTATGACAACAGATATGTAAAGGCATCATATCACTTATTTAAGAGATTCTTCACTTACGTAGACCAAGACTTCAACGAAGGATATTCATACATGGCACTTTGTTGCTTTGACCTTGGGAAATATGATGAGTTTATCAAATATCTTCATATTGGAGTTAACAAGAATCCGAAAGAAGCGAAGATCGTATTAGGGCAGCTATTCCCCAATGGCATGCAAGTCTCAGACTATGAGTCATATTTTATAAACCAACTAAATAGAAAAGAGAAATGAATTTTATCAGTTCCCTACTTGGAAACCTGAATTACGTTACAATACTCTTCCTGATGTTTTTGGAGAGTACTGTTATACCTGTGCCCTCAGAGTTTGTTGTCACTCCGGCAGCCTACCATGCCGCAGGAGGCAATCTCGATGTATTCCTTGTAATACTTTTCGCAACCATAGGAGCCGATATGGGAGCAACCATCAACTATGTTGTCGCCTATTATGTGGGGCGCCCGGTCATATACAGTTTCGCAAATAGCAAATGGGGAAAGATGTGCCTTCTTAATCAGGAAAAGGTAGAGAAGAGCGAGAGATATTTCGATGACCATGGTGTTGTGGCTACATTGACAGGAAGACTCATTCCCGGCATCCGACATCTTATATCAATTCCTGCTGGACTTGCCAAGATGAATTATTGGAAATTCCTCCTCTATACAACTATCGGAGCTGGAGTTTGGCATGCCATTCTTGCAGGACTGGGGTGGTATCTTCACAGCATAGTACCAGAGGACCAGCTTAACGATAAGATATCCGAGTATGCTGAATATATAAAGTTTACCATTATAGGTATAGTGCTCATAGCTGTAGCATATTTTGCCCTTAAGTATTATTTTAAGAAAAGAAAAGCTGCATAAAAGCGAGATTTTCCGCTAAAAATTCTTTTGTTTGGAATAATTTGTTTATTTTTGCAGATTATTTTCAAACGGAAAGAGTATATGGCAAAATCAAGCAACCATTTGGTGATTATGGCAGGCGGCGTTGGTAGTCGTTTCTGGCCTATGAGTACTGCTGAGCATCCGAAGCAGTTTATTGATGTACTCGGTGTAGGTAAGAGTCTGTTGCAATTGACAGTAGAGCGATTTAGCAGTCTTGTTGCACCCGAGAATGTATGGGTAGTAACGAATCAGAAATATGCGGGCATCGTTAAGCAGCAACTTCCTGACATACCAGAAGGCAATATCCTCTATGAGCCCTGCCGCCGCAATACAGCCCCATGTATCGCCTATGTCAGCTGGCGTATTAAAGCGAAAGACCCCAAGGCAAATATTGTTGTTACGCCAAGCGACCACATCGTCATGAACACCGTTGAATTCCAGAGAGTCATCAAGGAATGCATGCAGTTCACCAATGAGACAGACGCCATAGTCACTCTCGGTATGAAACCTAATCGTCCAGAAACAGGTTATGGCTATATCCAGGCCGATTTAAGCACTTCATCGCTTCGCAACAAGGAAATATATCGTGTTGACTCTTTCCGTGAAAAGCCTAATCTTGAGACGGCATTAAAATATATTCAGAAGAACAATTACTTCTGGAATGCCGGCATCTTCATCTGGAACGTAAACACCATTGTGAATGCCTTCCGTATCTACCAGCCTGCTATGGCAAAGATCTTCGAATCGATGCATAGCGTCTATGGAACCGAAAAGGAGCAGGAAAAAATCAATGAGCGCTTCCCTGAGTGTGAAAGCATCTCTGTCGACTATGCCATCATGGAGAAAGCTGAAGAGATATTTGTTTGTCCCGCAGACTTTGGATGGAGCGACCTTGGCACATGGGGCTCACTTCATGAACAAAGCAAGAAAGACCTCTATGGCAATGCCTGTATTGGTCCGGACATCAACATCATAGAAAGCCACAACTGCATAGTTCACACCACCCAGGAAAAGAAAGTCGTTGTACAGGGCCTCGATGGATATATTGTAGCAGAGAACAACAATACTTTGTTAATTTGTAAATTATCAGAAGAACAGCGAATCAAGCAGTTCTCTGGCGAAAACTAAATAATTATGGAGAAGAAAGTCGCACTTATTACAGGTATCACCGGACAGGATGGTTCCTACCTGGCAGAATTCCTGATTGAGAAAGGATATGAGGTACACGGTCTTTTACGCCGTTCTTCATCATTCAACACAGGTAGAATCGAGCACCTATACCTCGACGAATGGGTTCGCGACACGAAGAAAAAGCGTTTAGTAAATCTGCACTGGGCAGATATGACCGATTCCTCTTCTCTTATACGCATCATCGGTGAGACTCGCCCTACTGAAATTTACAATCTTGCAGCTCAGAGCCATGTCAAGGTGTCTTTCGACGTACCAGAGTATACTGCTGACGTAGATGCCACAGGAGTATTAAGACTCTTAGAGGCTGTTCGTATCTGCGGTTTGGAAAGGACATGCCGCATTTACCAGGCTTCCACTTCTGAGTTGTATGGAAAGGTACAGGAGGTTCCGCAGAGCGAGACCACCCCATTCTATCCCCGCAGCCCGTATTCTGTAGCTAAGCTCTACGGATTTTGGATTATGAAGAATTATCGCGAGTCTTACAATATGTACTGCTGCAATGGTATACTTTTCAACCATGAGAGCGAACGTCGCGGTGAGAACTTCGTCACTCGCAAGATCACCCTTGCCGCAGCCCGTATAGCACAGGGCTATCAAGACAAGCTCTATCTTGGCAATCTGAACTCACTCCGTGACTGGGGATATGCCAAGGACTATATTGAGTGCATGTGGCTTATTCTTCAGCAACCAGAACCAGACGACTTCGTCATTGCTACAGGCGAATATCATACAGTACGCGAGTTTGCAACTCTCGCTTTTAAAGAGGTAGGCATCGAGATTGAGTGGCGTGGCGATGGTGTAGACGAGAAGGGCTATGACAAGAAGACCGGTAAGGTGCTTATCGAGGTTGACCCGAAGTACTTCCGTCCTGCAGAGGTGGATCAGTTGCTTGGCAATCCAGCAAAGGCGAAGGCAAAACTTGGATGGAATCCACACAAGACATCATTCGAGGAGCTAATACACATTATGGTTCAACACGACATGAAGTTTGTCAGGAAGCTATTCATTAAAGCCCAGATGGAAGAATGAGTTTAAGTAAAGAATCAAAGATATATGTAGCGGGACATCACGGACTTGTGGGTTCCGCTATTTGGAATAACCTCCTTCAGCGAGGCTATACCAATCTCGTAGGTCGCAGTCACAAGGAGCTCGACCTCACAGACCAGTTAGCAGTAAGGAAGTTCTTTGATGAGGAGCGTCCCGATGCTGTGGTATTGGCAGCCGCCTTCGTTGGTGGAATCATGGCCAATTCGCTCTATCGTGCCGACTTCATCATGATGAATATGAAGATACAGTGCAATGTCATCTCTGAGGCATACGCTCATGGAGTGAAGAAACTGCTCTTCCTTGGTAGCACTTGCATCTATCCCAAGAATGCTCCGCAGCCAATGAAGGAGGACTGCCTGCTTACCTCGCCGCTGGAATACACAAATGAGGAGTATGCCATAGCAAAGATTGCCGGCCTGAAGATGTGCGAGAGCTATAATCTGCAGTATGGAACCAACTATATTGCCGTTATGCCAACGAACCTATATGGCCCGAATGACAATTTCCATTTGGAGAACAGCCATGTCATGCCTGCCATGATGCGCAAGATATACCTTGCAAAGCTTATCCACGACGATGCCTGGGACAAGATTGCCATCGACCTGGACAAACGTCCTATAGAGGGGGTAAACGGCTCTGCTTCGCATGAAGACATTCTCTCAGTATTGGCAAAATACGGTATATATAATAATAAGGTGGTACTTTGGGGTACTGGCACACCGCTACGAGAGTTTCTTTGGAGCGAAGACATGGCCGATGCCTCTGTACATATACTCTTGAATGTCAATTTCTCTGATATTATCGGCATTGAGAAATATTCATCCGTACATTACGGTGCAAGCACGGATGGGGCTGTTGACCGCAACCACAGTGCAGGACGTGGCGGAGCCATCCCAAAACTTGGCGAGATACGCAATTGCCATATAAACGTAGGTACTGGCAAAGAGCTTACCATTCGAGAACTCTCTGAATTAGTTGTAAGGGCAGTAGGTTTTGAGGGTTCTGTGGAATTCGACTCATCCAAGCCAGACGGAACAATGCGCAAACTAATTGATGTAAGTAAGCTCCATTCCCTTGGATGGACTCATAAAGTAGAAATCGAAGATGGAGTCCAAAAACTTTTCCAATGGTATCAAGCAAGTCTTCAATAAAAAAAATCCCGCCTGCAGGCGGGATTTTCATTAAATCTTTGATTTTAGAATATCTTTCCATCTGGCATAAGCCTCAGCATAAGCTTCACGATCAGCCTGCTTAGGTTCAATCACCTGCAGTTTCTCAAGTGAGGCAAATGCCTCATCGGCATTAGCGTATATACCGGCACCGATACCTGCACCCTTCGCTGCACCAACAGAGCCGTCCGTATCATAAAGTTCAATAGTTGCCCCACTCACACCAGCCAGCGTGTCACGGAACAATG
>DGTJ01000005.1 GCA_002393725.1 Prevotella sp. UBA4339
TATCCTGAGCGTCACTACCGTTCCATGCTCGTTCATTTCGAGCGCAACGGAGAGGTGCTCTATGATGTCTGGCCTGAGAAAGGAGAAGTAACCGACGAGATAAAGTTCATAAGCAAAGATAAAGCGCCTAAAGGCGATATTCTCTACGATCTGCAAGGCCGCCCGCTTTCAGTACCGCCCGCAAAAGGCCTCTATATACAGAATAGCCGTAAGTATATAAGGAAGTAAACAATAATTCGAATAATAACTGTACTCACAGGGGGACAACCGCCAGAGGATGCACGACGGGCGACAGCTCATGCTGACGGACACCTACCGATGGTATGCCGCAGGCTACCGATACCCCATACTGGAGAGCGTGGCTTACGGTCCGCAAGGAGCAGAGCCCCTGCAGATTGTCACCCTCTACTGCCCGCCCGAGGAGCAGCGCACCCTCTACGACGAGGACAATGAGCTGTTGCGCCAGCTGCTGGCCGAGGCCGACCGCCACGCGGCAGGCGGCAGCAATGACGGCGACGGCGGCAACGCCCCGTCATCCTTGACAAAACAGATTTAGTCCCTCTGCTGAAGTCCTTGGGCATTGAGAAGGTCTTTACAATTGGACTTACCAGGATACTGAAAAATCGGTCACAATTGTTGCTTAACATCATCAAGCAGAAATCATTCTTTCGCTTTCTTCATCTATGAAAAGTCAACTGGCATCATTTTCTTTGTAGGAAAGTTCACAGGAGAATAATCCGCTTATCAGAATTGATCCAAATGGCGCTTATGATTTCAAAAGCATTGAGGCACCCTAAAGAAAGGATGCCTCAACTCTTTGCTATGTGTCCTGGTTTACTTCTGAGGACGGGGACCGTACTCGTTGTCACCCTCGCTGTCCTGAATGTTCAGGAAGAGGATGTAGAGTCCGCCGATGCAGCAGACAAAAATCAACAGGTACCACCAGCCGCTCTTGCCTACGTCGTGCAGACGACGCACGGTGACGGCGATGCTTGGCAGCATGAGGGCGAGTGAAGGAATATAGCCGAGGAGCTGAATAGCCTCGAAGTGGAACGTGCCGTCGGTATTGAACGTGACGGCGCTACCAATCAGCAGGCTCATAATAAACTGCCAGACATAGCTGACGATGAAAGTGCCCAGCGTGAACCACCAGAATTCCGAACGTGAAGCACGGCCGCTAAAGTCGCAGTACTTCTTGACAACACATGTTTCGATAGCTTCTAAAAACTGCATAATGTTAGGTATTTAAATTGTTAGACAAAAAAATAGTCAAGTATGTTTAATCGTGGCAAAGGTAAGCAATAATTCTGATAAAAACAACTTTTTCTTTTGTATTTCGAAGATAATTGCGTAATTTTGCGGCAAAAATAAAACTTCAGAAGAAAGAAATGGCATTAAAGTGTGGTATAGTAGGTCTGCCCAACGTGGGTAAATCGACCTTGTTCAACTGCCTGTCGAGCGCCAAGGCTCAGGCAGCAAATTTTCCGTTTTGTACAATAGAGCCCAACGTGGGCGTGATTACCGTTCCCGACGAGCGCCTGACCCGCCTGGCCGAACTCGTGCACCCTGGCCGCATCGTGCCTGCCACGTGCGAGATAGTTGATATAGCCGGTCTGGTGAAGGGAGCCTCCAAAGGCGAGGGCTTGGGGAATAAGTTTCTTGGAAACATCCGCGAGACGGACGCCATCATCCATGTGCTGCGCTGCTTTGAGGATGAGAACATTACCCACGTGGATGGCACCATCAACCCCATACGCGACAAGGAAATCATTGACACCGAGCTACAGCTGAAGGACCTGGAGACCATTGAGAGCCGTCTGGCCAAAACCGAGAAGGCTGCCGCTGCGGGCAACAAAGACGCCAAGGTGGAGGTCAGCGTGCTGAAGGCTTATAAGGAGGTGCTGGAGCAGGGCAAGAACGCCCGCATCGTGGAGTTTGAGAGTAAGGAGGAGCAAGACTGCGCCCGCAGTCTCTTCCTGCTGACGGCCAAGCCCGTGCTCTACGTCTGCAACGTGGGCGAGGCCGAGGCTAAGAGCGGCAACGACTTCACGCGTCAGGTAGAGACACTGGCCCGCGAGGAAGGTGCCGAGGCCATGACCATAGCCGCCAAGACGGAAGAGGACATTGCCGAACTGGAGTCGTACGAGGACAAGCAGCTCTTCTTGGAGGAGCTGGGTCTGGAGGAGAGCGGCGTGAACCGCCTCATCAAGAAGGCCTACTCGCTGCTGAACTTAGAGACCTTCATCACCGCTGGCGAAATGGAGGTAAAGGCCTGGACCTACAAGCGGGGCTGGAAGGCTCCGCAGTGTGCCGGCGTCATTCATACCGACTTTGAGAAAGGCTTTATACGTGCCGAGGTCATCAAGTACGACGACTACATCCAGTATGGCTCAGAGGCTGCCGTGCGCGAGGCTGGCAAGTTGGCCATTGAGGGCAAGGAGTACGTCGTTCAGGACGGTGACATCATGCACTTCCGCTTTAATGTATAATTTCACTACTTTAAACTACTAAAAAAAGAAACTATGAACAGAAAAATGCTCATTGCCTCAGCTCTGTCGTTGGCTTTGACGGCAGCAGCACAACAATCTCCTGAGCAGTTCAGCGTAGCCACGCTGAACGTCGATGGATTGCCACAGCAAATTCTCTTCTTCAACGTCAATGCCAATGGTCCTGGGGTCACGGGTTCATTACAAATCGGACAATACTTCTCTGAACGTCAGTACGACATGGTGTTCTTTCAGGAGGACTTCAACTACCACGACGAGCTGACCCTCAATCTGGAGGATGACTACCAGATTGACACCTGGACCGGCGACGTGGGACTGATAGGTCACGATATTGACCTTCTGCACCCACAGAACCACCGTTTCGAGTGCGACGGGCTGGGAGCCTGCGTGAAGAACAACATCACCATCGAGTCGGTCATTCGCACGCCCTGGAATACCTATTTCGGCAAGTTCAGCCACGCTCTGGACGAGCTGGTGACCAAGGGCTTCCGCCGCTATGAACTCACCCTCGCCTCTGGCCATCAGCTGGTGGTCTATAACATGCACATGGATGCCAGCGACAGGAACGACGTGTACGATGGCACGGATGAGAAGGACCGTGAGGCACGCCGCGGAGAGTGGATACAATTGCGCGACGACATCTTGGAGAAACTCGATGAGCGCCCTGTTATCATTCTGGGCGACTTGAACAGCTTCTACACTCGCGACGCCGTCCAAGACTACTTCATTGAAGCTATCAATGCTACAGGCAGAGCTAAAGCCAGCGATGTATGGGTAGAACTGGAGCACGAAGGGCAGTACCCTGAGTTACAAGAGATTACTACCGGAATAGAAAGGGAGGGATACGAAACCGATGGCGAATGCTACGACAAAATCATCTACATCAACCCCACCAACGGCCAGCAACTGAAGGCCGTAGCCTACAAGCGCGACACGGAGGGCTTTCAGTACGACGGCGAGCCCCTGGGCGACCACTACCCCGTGAGTGCCGTCTTTGAGTGGGCTGGCAGCGGTGAGGAGACAGGCATTGAAACATTGCCCATTGCACAGCCTGACACCAATAGCGGTTCTAACGAGCTGTTCGACCTGAACGGACGACGCATCGAGAGCGTCAGCGAAAAAGGCCTCTACATCGAGAAAAACGAAAAAGGAACTTTCAAACGTATCGTAAAATAATACTGCGACATGAAGAAGATGATATTCACAATGCTGGCATTGGCCTCGATGACCACAGCAGCCAGTGCACAAGATACTGAATACAAGATACTGGCCGAACGTGACAGCACCATCAAGTTCGAGCTTGCAAACCTCGAACTCGGCACCCGCGACGTTCACCACATCCTCTACGAGTATCCCTCGAAGGATCCTCAGGGCAACGCCGTCACCATCAGCGGTATCGTACAGATACCAATGAACATCTACGACGGCACAGACCCCTGCGACGGCGTGCTGCTCTACAACCACTTCAGCCACGGCACGAGTGAAGAGACGCCTTCGGTGGCTGGTGAATTAATAGCCAACGGCTTACTGGCAAGTCCACTGAAGCCCAACTACATCCTCGTGATGAGCGACTATGTTGGCTTCGGCTCCAGTGCCGACCGTCCGCAAGCTTACCTCTGCGGCGACGTGAACGCCCGTAACTCCCTCGACGGCCTGGTAGCTGCCCGCCAGCTGATGAGCGACCAAAGCATTCCTCAGGGCAAATACCTCTTCAACTTAGGCTACTCACAAGGTGGCACGGAGGCCATGTACGTCAGCAAACTGTGCGACATGGAGTACAAGCAGAAGGGCATTACCTTCAACAAGACCTTTGCCGGTGGCGGACCGCTCGATCTGGAAAAGTGGTATTCCGAGTTGATCAGAGTCCAGCAGACCAACAACCCTGCCAGCTTAGTCATGGCCATCGTGGCACTCAACGAGAACTACCAACTGGGTCTCGACTACCAGAAGGTATTCCAGGAGCCATTGGCCTCGCATGTCAAGGAGTGGATTCTTGACAGGAATTACAGCACGTCCGAAATCAACGAGCTCATCGCCACCGATGACTTGGAATACATCCTCCAGCCCGGCTATCTCAACTTAGAGAACGAGGCCACACAGGTGCTCACCAGGAAAATGAAAGAGCTGAGCCTCATGGACGGCTGGGAGCCAGACACGCAGCAGAACTACTTCCTGCTGCATGGGCGTCACGACAAAAGCGTGCCCATTCAGGCTGGACGCTGCATCATTCCGTGGATGATGGAAAAGGGCTTCCAGCCCAGCATACTGCCAGGCAAGACCTCGCTGCAGACCAACAACGTGATGATCAAACTGGACCACCTTGCGTTGGGTGCCGTATGGTCCATCCAGACCGCCGCAGCCATTCAGATTTGGCCTGTCCTCTACTATGAGGGTGAGCAGAACCGCTACTTCCGTGCCGTGATAAAGGAGCTGAACTTGTTGAGGATCATCCAAATAATGGAAGCCCTGGGCATCGACCTGCGCAAGATTGGAGATGGACAAGCCACTGGCAGTACGGACCTTCTTACGATGCTTACCACGTTATCCGACACACTGGACAAGGCAGGCCTGACCATCACCGACCTCTTGGAAATGCTCAACGATTCTGGCATTACCGCCGATGACCTCATAGAAGTAATTACATATCTCAATACCCCACAAGAAACTGAGAATAGTGAGACGCTCTCAGCCCTCACCAAAGAGATGAACTCACCTGTAGCCCTTCTCAGACAGTACGAACAAACACTGGCCGCATGGCTGCTGTTGGGTGGCGTCAATGTGGAGTATGACAAGTGGGGATGGTAAAACTGAAGAATTGAAGAATATCTTAATCAATCAACGAAGACAATGATGAAGATTCTGAATTATATTGTCTGGCATCCAGATATGGAGGCTTTTCATATAGGGC
>DGTJ01000001.1:0-38225 GCA_002393725.1 Prevotella sp. UBA4339
TAAATAGATAGACAAATCCCAAATTATTGGAATAAAGACGGCATCATCATGAAATCGCCTCATTCCCGAGCTTACGCTCGCCTACCCGTAGCCTTTCATCGCCTCAGATAGTGCGGTTTGCTTGGCTAAAAATAGTTAATTTGAGCGTAAGTTACTGATAATCAATAGAAAGCCAAGTTTTCAACGAGGATGAGTATTAAATCTGCCTTTAAGTCAAAACTACTTAACGCCAGCGAGATGGGCAAATTTTATTTGTTTGTCTCGCTGGTGTTTTATTGTCTTACATAGTTTGTGCTAAATCTTGGCTTGTTAGAGCCAATTTGATACAAACTTTAGTAAAATCAGCGGTTTTGAAGCCTTGTCGTGAAAGAATCTCAACGAAAAATTGTAATTTTGCAGCATCAAACAGAAATAACGATGACACCAGAAAAGCTAAAAGCGATTATATCGCAAGGCGAAGGAACTGAAGTCGAGCTGAAAGAGTCGAAAGACAGCTTAGCTCGTAAGGTCTATGAATCCATCTGTGCGTTTCTGAATCGCAGAGGTGGTCATGTCGTGTTGGGAGTTGATAATGACAGAAACGTCGTCGGCATCAATCCCTCGAAAGTTCACGCACTCGGCAACTTTGTGATGTGCTGAAGGTTTCCAAAGATTTGATGGCGAACTTACTCCTTGCCGTTGGCGGCAGGGCTGGCATTAGTACAGGTGGCGGTGGTTCTAACGGTGAGCTTACCAACTGGGATGGCACGAAGAAAAAGACTGGCTGGGGAATCTGTTGACAAATGGCGAAAGTCATATAGTTAAAGATAATAGTTAGAAAGTATTAGTAAAAAATTTACTCTCTTGCAGTTGTAGTTTATAGACATTACCTTTGCATCGTCGTTATCAAATTAGCGGCAACTAATATATGAGAATTAAATAAATAAACGGCTCTTACATCGGAGTAGAAGGTCTAAATTCAATTGATACTGAACAAGTAAGGGATGCCATCGTTGTGGCAAGTAATGAAGGATTCCCTTTTAGGGGTAAACAAGGGCTATGGCTGATGATGTGTTGTTTCACATCCTTAACATGTCACCCTCTTGCATGAGCTATATGCCTGTTATCTATGAAAGCAGTGGTGGAATTGACAAATGCGGACATTACACGACTAATGTTGTGTTCCAAGCTGTTTCCCCTTTTTTCTTCTGACATTTTGTCAGGTAAAAAAGTATGGGAATGTTCGCGTATGCCCTCAGACATTTAATGGGTGAAGAGAGATAAAGAAACGGGACGTTTTATGAATGTCAAACAAGATGGAAACCCTTTTAAGGGAGTGCGCAGAGAAAAATAAATTTCGATGGTGTGCAGAAGCACGTCATCGAACTACTCAGTGAATACAAACAAAGGAGAATAAACGAGGACGTTTGGATAATGAACATCCTCGTTTACTCTTTCAAAAAGAATGGAGACGGTCACCATTCCTCTTCTTCATTGGCTTTGCCTGCTCCTAAAATTGCATTGATGATAGAATTGATATTTGTTTCAGTATAATCCACCTGTTTTGCAAATTTGTCTTTGAATACACCATCCTTAGCCCAACTTTTGACCATTCGAGAAAAATCTTTTTCTCTTGCGCCATTAGCAGTCCTGGTTAAATCTTCATCAATGATAGGGGCTGATACTTTTACTCTTCCATCCTTAATCTCGAAATTAAGGTTATAATAACCACCCACATTGAATGATTGTATGAGGTCTTTTATATAAGTAATTTTTGAGTCGTAAGCTCTAATTGAAACCGATGCATCATCGACTACAGACATTACCTTTTGTGGATTCTTATACAATTTGTTTACATTAGCACAAAGAAGCTGAAAGATTTGATGAGCATTTTTACCTTCAAACGGAATAACTACATAATCTTTTCCTTCCTCTGAAGCGAATGATCCAAAGGTTGTTAACTTAAATGTCGCTGTGTTTTGAGCGAGACATACTCCTGCTACAAATAGAAGAGCAAGTGAAAAAAGAACTTTCTTCATAACTTTTTTACTTTAAAATATTAAACTTATTGTGGTTGAACCTCACTTGTATTAACGCAATAGGCGCAGACTTTCGCCATACGTCTCACGGTTCACCACAAACCACTCTCAAATATGGGAAATCTGCGCCCGTAACGGGACAGTCCCAATAATGAGAGTTTGCTCTTTTCTCGTGGTGGTGATTTGTGAGACTATTGAGCAATATGTCTTGTGCTTCTTTCGAAAACACGATGCAAATATAGTCATAAATTCTCAAATATTGCAATTCTTATGGTTGTAACTTGATTTTTTTAGGCAAATTTTACTAAATGATAGCACTTTTGAGTGAGAGCGACATTTATTAATGTTTTTTTGAGTATCTTTGCAGCACATTCCATATAAGCAAGTAACTATGATAGTAAAAGACAAAAATAAGGATGTTTGGCGAGAGATAGCAATAGAGTGTATGAAAGTACTAAAAGTACAAAGTACTGCTGTCTTACTATTTGTCAAAGAAAACAAAGAAAATAGAATGAATCTAGCATTATTGCAGTTGACTAAACGCATATTAATCAACATTCGTGCTATTTTTGATTTAGCTGGGATTTCGTATAAGAATGAGGGAGCACTTCTCTTCAAACTCCCTGTCGGCTTATTGCTTCGTAATAGTCTCATGGATTGTTTAACAGGGCTCCACATCTTGAAACAAGATGATATGTCATTAAATCATTTACTTGAGAAATTAAATCATGATTATGTTAGTGCTTTATTTGAAGAGTTTGAGGTGTACCGTGACAAGATTTGTTTTTCAGATTTCAGCAATGAATTTGCGGAGCAAATCTACACGATGTCACTTGAGGACACGTTCTCGCATTATTTTGATATTAATGTGGACTTTAAAGATTCAGGTTCTTTCAAAGAGCGTAGTAGATGGAAAGTTGAACCCCAAAGTAAGTATATACCAGAATCTATAAAAGTTGATACATAATTGAGCAAAATACATGAATTGCTCTCAAAAGATTCGCAGCTAAGTAACTGTTCTAATAGTATCTATGCTTATTACAAATACTTCTCACAGTGGGAACATTTCTCAGAGAGCGGTACAGGTGATGCGTTTGCTGGCTTCGGAGAGGATAATATTAAGATACCTATGGCTTTTAGCTATATTAATACAGCCCTTGACTTTATGCTAAATAGTACCAACAAAGGATAATTTGTTTATTAGACTTTACATTGAATTATTTTTCATGTTTTAGATGGCCCTGTATTAATACTAAGGAGAAAACCGAGCCATCATTAGCAAATGCTTTATGAAACAAAGACTCCCCCTACAGCCATAATTTCAGCTTTTTTCTTGGATATTTGGAAATATAATGGTAATTTTGCAGTCATGAATACATCATTCAAGGAAAGATTCCAAATGAAGATAAAAAGGGAGGATATCCCGAAAGACATCCTCTTTTATACTATAGGGAGGTTGATCGGAGCTGAGGATCTTAAAGTCTCAAACAGCAGGATGCGCTCCCTTACTATCACTTTAGCGATGCAAAATTAGGAAATATTTTTGTTAAAAACTGTAAAAATACAATATTTAACTCGGATTTAACATTTATGGCGTTTACTAATGATACTCTCATAAACTACTTCAAACAGCGTATGGTCGAACTATATGACCGTAATACGCTCGACACTTATGCCGTCAGAACATGCAACACGATGTCAATGTTTTGTGAGGCGAAGGAGATGCTCAACGGCTGGCTAATAGGTAATGTGAAACGTGGTGAGACCGTAGGACTTTGCATGGATGAGCTTATCAAACTGCTGAGCAATGATGAGTGGATAGATGACTCGGTTTACAATAGAGCAAAACTTAAAACCCATCTTGAAGCATACGCAAAAGGGGTGAAGCAAATAAAAGACACCAAAGACAAAAAAGAGAAAGACTATAATGACGCACGCTACACTCTATTTCTCGTCAACCAGTATATATCCCAAAACGACACACGTTATCTGATCTCGCTGCTGGATGCGGTAGAACAGGATTTGCTGACAGTAAAGACGTATGATGACGACCAGTTCTCAGATACTATTAGCAGACTTGATGCTAAGCTGTCGCTGTTGGCCACAGAATTATTGCGCAGGGGCTACTCTAAGATTTTTCTTTATCAATACTTTACAACCATTAAGCGCAATGTCGCAGGATTGGCATTTAGTAACATATACACCCAGCTTAGGAACAGACTGGGCAATGTCAAGTTTTTCAATGATGTCGTCATTATCAGACTTCATTTCAAATCAAAGACCATCCCCCAGATGGCAGACATGAGCGAAGAGGTTCCTGCTGAGTATCAAGATGCCATGAGCGATGTCATGAAAGGGTTTACGAAAAAGTCAACAGGAAATGCTTATTACATTGTATCTGTGAAAGCTCCTGATTCCAACGCTGCTTTACAAAAAGCACGTTTGCAGCTGTCGCAAGCTCTTGACAGGAATGATATGGGGGTGCTCGAAATTGCCAACAAAGGATTAGTGGCGTATAAGGACAACAACAACTGGACTCTTCACTGGGAACAGTATTATGACTTGAACAAAAAATCGCCTCGTGGCGGGAATATCGCCAATCCTCTTCCTGGCATCATGCAGCGTATTGAAACGTCAAAACACAAGGAAGTAAAGGAGCGTTTAAATACAGCGCTCAGACATCTTCGTGTAGGTGATGACCAGGAGGAAATAGAACAAAGGTTTCTCAATTACTGGATTGGACTCGAATTCCTTTTTGCGTCACCAAGGAGTGCTGACAGTACCTTTTCGCGGCTGAAGGAGAAGTTTCCTAAACTTAAAACCCTGTATTATCTGAAGCGAAATGTGTTATCGCTTGATAAACGCTTAATAGGAAAGGGATTAATAGCGGCCAACAAATCGATGGGCACTATCTCTGAGCAGGATATGAATACTGCCTTTTCTGCCGCAACAGAGGAGTTGCTGAAATACCGCATAAAGTCCATGAAGTCGCATCTCCATAACCGTGAGAAAGTGAAGAATTACCTGAGCAACCATATTCAGAATCTGGAGTGGCATCTATCGCGTATTTACCATTTACGTAATGAACTGGTACACGAAGCTGCCATCAAGCAGAGTATTGTAGGCGTTACTGGTAACTTGAGGGATTATCTTGTCTTTATGCTGAACTTGCTGTTAGATTACTGCGATTCTCAAATGGCAAATCACGTTAGCGACCCTATAACAATGGATGATTTCTTCTGGCAGAATGAGCTACTATGGGAGAATCTGACACCTGAGTACAAAAAAGAAGAGTTTATGAAAATTCAGTTGCCAACAGAATATGTAAGGTGATGTTTTTTGTGTATTTGCATTTTTGGCACATTTCTTTGTATGGTATTACAAATGTGTGTAACTTTGCTGTCGCAAGAATAAGTTTGTCTAATCAGCCAATGAATCGCCTTTGACCTCCTTAGACTGTGCGGTTTATTTGGCTAAAAACAGTTAATTATGATGCAACTAATTGAAAATCAGTATAGAAATTTCGCTAACCAAGTTTTCAACGAGGATGAGTATTAAAGCCTGTTAGCAGGTTTAAATAATTGAACACCAGCGAGACGAACAAGAATTATTTGTTTGTATCGCTGGTGTTTTATGGTCTAAAATAGCCTGTTTTTGTTTGCCTAAATTGCAATTAAAGAGGCAATAAGGAAAGATTCTTCAATAACTATTCAGGAGTTTCAGAAATTAACTGGGATCTCTAAAAATGGCATCTGGAATGTGCTGAACAGGATGAAAGAACAAAACAAAATTAAACGTATTGGGCCTGATAAAGGTGGACATTGGGAGGTGGTAGAAGAATTCGTTGAATCCGGCTCCTGTAGTTTCACCTAT
Organism: Prevotella sp. UBA4339; assembly: GCA_002393725.1. Taxonomy (GTDB): domain Bacteria; phylum Bacteroidota; class Bacteroidia; order Bacteroidales; family Bacteroidaceae; genus Prevotella. Next base: position 5,892 of record DGTJ01000001.1, read on the forward strand.
CGACAAGAGGGCGACATCAAACGCTATATGAATGGTCAGTCCGATAAGGAGGAAGCCGCAGGTACTGTGTACAAAGCCTCCCTGCCCTTTCTAAAAGCGAATGAATGTGAGCGTGTGAAGGGACAACTCTCTGATATAGCCAAGGATATGAAAGAAGAACGACAGCAAACCCGAAGTCTGGGACTTTCATTGTCTTCATTTCTTCTTGATTTCCACATTCCTACCAGTCGTAATCCTCTACATAGCTGTCGAAGTTGACGTCGCCCGTCCAGCCGTTCTGCCGGAACAGGTTGCGGATATGCTCCTGCAGGGCAGGCGGAATGAGGCGCGAACCATTGCGATACTCGAAATAGTAGGTGCGGTTGGTCTTTCTGATGATGCCGTAGCGGACGGCAGGCTCCAGGCGTCGGGGCATATCGCCGTTGAACATGTGCAGCATACCCTTGGCAAAACGCACTTTCTGGTCACTGCGATATAGCGGGCAGCTATCCGTAGCCACACCTTCGAAATGCGGGTTGACACATCGGTAGGTGCTGTTTGTGCTGGGCATGTGCTGACCTACGAGCCACCGCAGGCAATGATCGTGCAGCGGGCAGTTTTCGATGCAGCAGATGGTGTAACCCTCATGGGCTTTCTTAGTTAATAGCTCTTTTTCCATAAGTTTCCAGTTGCAAGTGGAGCCTTTCGTCCCCAAATGCTCTGCAAAGGTACAAAATAAAATTGCGGCCTGCAAGTCTTTCGGCAAAAAATCGTGCATTTTAACATTTCATTTTCGTGAATTTCTGCCATATATGAATAAGGTGATACAAGTTTCGCATTCGTTCTAACTCCTTTTAGTCCATAACATGAGAAAGTTGAGTAAGGTGAGTGAACAGCTCGAAAAAAGTTAGGGAGACGTTACCCTGAACGCCCTCTCCCTAACGTGCTCAAATCTCTTTCTGCAAAGGGATTAGCGGCGAAAATGTTAGGATGTGAGGGACATTTTTGAATTTCATTCTTTTTCCGCAATCCCTCGGTGGATCGCGATGGTTTATTAAGGGCTCGCATCCGTATCATTATTGCAAACCATTAGTCCGACGTTAGCGGACTGGTAGTCCGACAGGAGCGGACTGGCAGTCCGTAGGCTTCAGACTGCCAGCCTGCTTATTTTTATTTTATGATGTCTTTCGCTTTTGTTTGATATGTTCCGACAGAGTCATTGCTATATTATATCTTAACGGGTACAAAGATACAGAATTATTGCGAATAATATATCAATTCGGGTATATATAATTGCGAATTTTAGCGATTTATACCCTGTGTGGTATAAAAAAGTATGTGAATGTTTCGCCAATTCAATAATTCTGAGTATTTTTGCAAGCAGAAATGCGTAGGTGCAAATAATTATAACTTATGGTTCATACTGCTATATTTACACTGACATCTGAACTTCACGACGAGCAAGCCGTCGATGCCGTAACCAAGGATTTTCTTGGCAGTCTTGGTATTGACTATTTGTTCAGGGGTAGCGATTACTCTGATTATGGAACCCACACACTCAACCTGATCTTTGTAAGGACAGGTGGGACGGAAGGCATTTTCAAGAGTCTGTTTCCCATGTTATGTAAGAAGTCAGCCCGACCCTTCTACTTGTTGACTTCAGGGAAGAGCAATTCACTTGCCGCATCGATGGAGATTCTCTCATATCTCCGGCAGAATAATCTCAGTGGGGAGATCATTCATGGCAGACCTGAGTATATCACCAGTCGAATATTACTCCTGGAAAAGGTTGAGGGAGCGAGGAAAAGGATGAATGGCTGTCGGTTAGGTGTTATCGGCAAGCCTTCTGACTGGCTGATTTCCAGCTATGCTGATTATGGCATTGTGAAGCACCGGTTAGGTATAGAGTTAGTGGATGTGCCTATGAATGAACTTCTTGATACGACTGCTGCCATCCCTGAAGAAATGCCAAGTGAATCATCTGACAGGGAGATTATAAGAGAGTCTCTTCCAGGAGCCAACAGAATATACAAGGCACTGCGGGACATCATTGACAGACAACAGCTCCAAGGGTTTACATTGCGATGCTTTGATCTGCTGAGCACAGTGAAGAATACTGGTTGCCTGGCTTTGGCAAAACTTAATTCCGAAGGCTTTGTGGCAGGCTGCGAGGGTGATGTTCCAGCCATGTTGTCGATGAAGATCATCCAATCCGTTACAGGGCTGTCTGGCTTTCAGGCAAATCCCTCAGCAATTGATCCTGAAACAGGTGAGATACTCTTTGCCCATTGTACTATTCCGTTGAACATGGTTGAGCGTTATGAGTTCGACACACACTTCGAATCTGGAATTGGCGTGGGAATCAGAGGATATATGAAAGAAGGGGCGGTCACAGTATTCAAGATATCTGGTGACTTGTCTCGCAGTTTCATCGCAGAGGGTACATTGGTCAGGAATCAGTCAAAACCGGATCTCTGTCGTACTCAACAGGTAATCCATCTGTCGGATAAAAGTCAAGCCTTCTATTTCTTGACTAATCCTATCGGGAATCATCATGTCATAGTCCCTGGCAGTTGGAAATCATTGTTAGAAGAGATATTGAAATGAATAAAGTATTGATACTCACCATTACACTGTATATTTTAAAACATTGATATTATGACATTATTCGATCCTGTCCTAATATCCTAAGTCCTCGCCTACCAGTACTACAGTATGTCGTCCTTTGTTTCTACTGTTTCTCAAGAAATGAACGTAGCTGCAAATGCTCTCAGGCGAATTACAATTGTGGCAAGTTCCGTCAATTCTGCAAGGTGTATTGATGTCGAAACGCTGGGCATTGATGGGTGAGGCAGTGCTTCTCGCTCTGGCTAAAGCTGCCTCTACCGTTTGGGCAACCTTGTTAAGTCCGATGACAAAGATAACCTTTTTGGGACCCCAGGTGATCGCAGCCACACGATTACCGTTGCCGTCGATATTCACAATCACCCCATCTTCTGATATAGCATTGGCACTCGTAAGATACACGTCGGAAGTGAACGCCTTGAGATACATAGACTCCTTTTCCTCTGGCGTCTCAACTGTATCACGGTCAAGTACATTGAGAGTCCCTCTGTCTTTAAGAACCTCAGGAATACCAAGGTCGCGGACTGTCGCTGTTCCTCCCCATGTCACGGTGCTACCATCAGCAATTAGTTCAGATACCTTCTGCACAGCCTCTTCGCCTGTAGGGCAGTAGAAGGCTTCCATATTGCGGCGATTCAGATTCTTTATCATCCTCTCTGCAAGTTTCTGATTTCTTTCTTCTCGTGGTTCCATATTTTCTTTCTTTAGTTTGTATGTACGGTGTTATGAGAGTATTTCCTGGATGTGATACAATGGACGGCGTTTCACTTCTGTGTAAATCTGTGCGATATAGGTTCCAACGATGCCTATTGAAATGATTATAAACCCTCCGACAAGCCATACTGACAGTATCAGCGAAGCCCACCCTTTTACAGCATGGCCTACAATCAGGGAGTAAGCGACATAGATGCCTATAATGAATGCGATAATCAGGAAGAGGATGCCGATGTGATAAATGACATACAGCGGTCGTACGGAGAATGCCGTGATACCGTTTAATGCCAGGTGCATCATCTTGCTAAGTGTATATTTCGACTGCCCGGCATAACGTTCGCTGATAACATCGTCGACCGTAGTATGCTTAAGACCGATCAGTGGTATGAGTCCTCGCAGATAGAGATTGTGCTCTTTATATGTTGACAGCATGTCAAGGGCACGGCGGCTCATCAAGCGGAAGTCGGCATGATTGTAGACACTTTCTACCCCCAAGGAACTCTGCAGTTTGTAAAATCCCTGGGCGGTCATCTTCTTCATGAAGGAATCAGCCTTTCGCGATACCTTTACGCCATAGATAATGTCGTTGCCGGCTTCGAACTCCTTGACCATCTGAGGGATGCATTCGATGTCGTCCTGCAGGTCGGCATCGAGGGTGATGACAGCATCTGCCCACTCACGGGCGGTCATCATGCCTGCCATAATGGCATTCTGGTGTCCGGTGTTATGCGCAAGGTTGATGCCTCGCACAAACTTGTTTTTCGCATGGAGCTCACGGATTATGTCCCATGTACGGTCGCGACTGCCGTCGTTGACAAATACCATCATGGAGTCTTCACTGATAAGCTTTTCGCCTATCATACGTTCAAAAAGAGCTGTAAGCTGTTCCACACTATGGTGCAGAACATCCTCTTCGTTATAACATGGTGAAACAGTAGCTAATCTAATCACGACTTTACTTTTTCTACGAATTCATTATAAGTGATAAACTCTTGACCGCAGGACAATAACATTTTAACGAGCCTGTCGAGGCGGTCGCACATCTGCTGTCCGCTGTGGTTTCTGATGATAAACGGCATCTTGAATTCCGGGTGCTCTTTCAGTTCGTAGAACTCCCACGGATGGAAATAAGTCACGAAATAGCCGTCTTTCCTAATCACTCGTCTTACCATCCAGTGATAAAGCCCTTCTGGCAGATTGTGCAAGGAGAGCCAGAACAGCGGGAACCGTATCATCGGTGTGACCGATGCTGGAATCTGCATCACGCCGTCTTTCATGAACCAGGTGCGCGGTTCCGTCAGGTGCATGTAGCGACCTGGAATGAATGCTGGGTTCAGCGATGAGTTGTATCGATAGCCCACTCGTTTAATCTCCGACTCAACTACAGGGAACATCCGAGGCTGTCGGTAGCCATAGACAGTACGGCCTGTCACGCGCTCTACTATCTCCTTTGACAGGGCGAAATCAGTCTCCTTGGGCTGCCAGTGGTCTACACCGTGACAAGCCACTTCGTGCCCTTCGTCCATGATGCGCCGCATCTCCTCTGGGGCGTGCTCGGCAAAGTTGCCTGTACAGAAGAATGTCGCCTTCACCCCATTTCGTTTCAGTACGTCGAGGATGCGGTTTGTACCAATCTTCGAAACAGACATGCCCTCCTCAAGTGAGAAATCGACTCCATGTTCGCGAGGCACATCAAACTCCTCGGTATCAAAACTCAATAATATCATTTCTTATTAGCTATTAATCTGTTCTATAAATCCCTGTTCAGCACTTCGCTGACATCAGCGGTTTCCTGTTGTGGGAGCCATCTGCTCATAAGCTCGCATACCACGACTCCCTCTGCATTGGTCAGTTTATGCAGATACTCCCCGTCGTCTGTGCGTGACATGCTGCACGTTAGGATGTCGTCAAGATATGTTTCGTGCATCCAATGGACAGTAAGAGAAGATAATGTCTGCGAGGCTAAGACTTCGTCGGGCATGGTCATCATGGCTATACTGACATAGCTGCGATTGCTGACGTGGAAGTTGAAGTCCAGGTCAAGACGCGTCGCACGATGCTCCATCTGCAAATCAATCGACTGTGGCTTAGGGAATCGCACCTTCTTGTGGCTGGAGGTCATCAGTTCTGGTACTACAGACAGCTTGTCGGCGAGGAAGTCCGTTGCTTCCAGTCGCTTTGTGTCGAGGTTAAGGATGTTCCATTGGCTTGTCCCTGAGGCTATCAGCTGCTCGTTGTCTTTTCTGACGATACGGAAGTCGCAGTATATGCGGAGAGAAGTCAGCTCACTTACCCATAACTCTACGGTGAAGTCTTCTGACCAATATACGACGGTTGGCAGGATATCAATCTGAACCTCTGTTATTACCCACATGCGGTGTTGCTTCACTATGTCAAAAGCTGCGACGTTATAGATAGTCATCATTCGGGCAAAACTGTCCTGAAAGTACATCAACAGCGCGTTAGGTGTAAGTTTGTACAGCGGCGTAATGTCAGAGGCCGTCGATGTGTAAGTGTGTCTGTATTTACCTTCTGTAATCATTTCTATATATTTGATTTCTGTTTCTATCGACTGCAAAAGTACTCAATTTCCATTAAAAAAACGCTTAAATAACATTCATTCACATACGTATTTGTTGTTTTTTCCCGAAATTTAGTAATTTTGTGGCATGATTTGATAATATAGAAGAAGTAAGAACAAATAATAAGATCGGATTATGGTAAGAAAGTTAGTTATTGCATTGTCAGTGGTTCTCCTTTCTCAGGCAGTTTGTGCCCAAACCAAACTGAAGAAAGTCTATGATTCGAAAATCAACCCTTTGGAGCAAATAGACAATGCCGTGGTGAAAGCCAAGTCGGAAGGTAAGTTCGTCATCTGTCAGGTTGGTGGCAATTGGTGCCCCTGGTGCTTGAAGTTTGCTGACTTCATCTCTAATGATACAACTATCAGTAATGTTATTGCTGCCAACTTCGAGTATATCCATGTGAACTACAGCCCACGTAAATCTCAGGGCGCAGAGAAACTTGAGCAGGGCAAGGCTCTGATGAAGCGTCTTAATAATGCAGGGCGTTTCGGATTCCCGGTACTTGTAGTTCTCGATGGTGAAGGCAAGGTGATTCATATCCAGGATTCCGGTCTTCTGGAAGAGGGTGAGAGCTATAATCAGAAGAAGGTTATGGATTTCTTCAAGGGCTGGACACCTAAGGCTGTTAATAACTGAGTTATTACACTCTGTAGTGTGATAAGAAATATCGCCTTCGGATGAGGTTACACAATAAAAGTGTAATCTCATCCGTTATATATAAGGTGAAACAATTCTTATTACTTCCAATATTACTCCTATGTGCCGCGCTTGTCAAGGCTCAACAGGATGTGTCATTCGCCCACTACTGGGCGATGGAGCCCTCCTTTAATCCTGCAGCAGTCGGCAAGGAGAACAAAATCAACGCCGCTGGTGCCTATGCCCTGCAGATGGCTGGATTCGAACACAACCCCAAGACGATGTACTTCGCAGGTGACATGCCCTTCTATGCCCTCGGACAGCGTCACGGAGTGGGGCTGCAACTCATCAATGACGACATCGGACTCTTCTCTCATAAGCGTGTCGGCATACAGTATGCCTTTAAGAAGTCACTCTTTGGCGGCACACTAAGCCTGGGATTGCAGGCATCGCTGCTCAGCGAATCATTCAAAGGCTCTGAGCTGGATCTCAACGACACTGGCGACCAGCTTTTTACAAAGGCAGACATAACGGGTACCGGCATCGATTTCAGTGCCGGACTATACTATCAGCATGGCGCATGGTACGTTGGGGTATCGGCACTACATGTCACTTCACCTACCGTCGAGATGGGCGAAAGGAATGAATTCCTCATTTCACCGACGTATTATTTGACTGGAGGATACAATATTCAGCTAAGAAATCCGTTTTTATCAATACAGACATCTGTCTTAGGGCGTACCGATGGCGTGGCTTGGAGGGCTGACGTCACAGGTCGGCTGAAGTACACCCATGAGAAAAGAGTGATGTATGCAGGATTGTCGGTAAGCCCGACTAATTCAGTCACGGTGATCGTAGGTGGCAATATCCACGGCGTGCATCTGGGCTACAGCTACGAGATATACACCTCTGCCATCAGTCCCGGCAACGGGAGTCACGAACTCTTCGTGGGATATCAGACAGAGCTGAACTTCGTGAAGAAAGGACGCAACTTGCATAAGAGCGTGAGAATATTATAACGACAAGAATATGAAACATTATGTTAGTAAAATGCAAAATGGCATTACGGTGAAGAGGCTCACGCCTTTTTGCCTTTTTACCCTTTTGCTTTTATTGTCCAGCTGTTTTGGCAGTAAACTGGCATCATCAGGTGGCGGCGAGGTGACTGGCACCGGAGGCAAAGCCTTCTCAGAGCCTACCCCCTACGGCATGACCCTCGTAAGGCGCGGTCATCTGAAGATGGGTATCGAGAAAACGGACACCCTCTGGGGAAAGCAGACACCGGTGCGTGACATATCGGTTGACGGATTCTGGATGGACGAGACGGAGGTGACCAACTCGAAATACCGCCAGTTCGTGAACTACGTCAGGGATTCCATCCTTCGCGAGCGCCTTGCCGAGATCGACGAGACCTATCGCGTGGTGAAAACCGATAAGGAGGGCAACGAGCTTGGCACACAGATCAACTGGAAGAAGACTTTGCCACGCCGCCCTAGCGAGGATGAGCAGGAAATCATCGACGGGCTTTACGTAACCAATCCCGTAACAGGAGAAAAGATGCTCGACTATACACAGATGAACTATCGCTACGAGGTCTATGACTATACGGCAGCTGCTCTGCGTCGCAACCGTCTCAATCCGCAGGAGCGAAACCTGAATACCGACATCACTGTCGACCCCAACGAAGAAGTGTGGATATCCAAGGACACAGCCTATATCGACGATGAGGGAAAGATAGTACGAGAGACCATCAACCGCCAGTTGACTGGTCCCTGGGACTTCCTTAATACCTATATAGTAAATATATATCCAGACACGACTTGCTGGGTGAACGACTTCCCTAATGCCAACAATGAGACATATATGCGATACTATTTCTCAAATCCTGCCTATAACGAATATCCAGTAGTGGGAGTCACATGGGAGCAGGCCAATGCCTTTTGTGCGTGGAGAACTGAGTATCTGCTGAAAGGCTTAGGCCCAGCGGCGAGATACGTTCAGCGCTACCGTCTGCCGACAGAGGCAGAGTGGGAGTATGCCGCACGTGGCAAAGACCAGACTGAATTTCCCTGGGACAATGAGGACGTGGCTAGTGGCAGGGGATGCTTCTTCGCTAACTTCAAACCAGACAACGGAAACTATACCAAGGACGGTAACCTCATAACCAGTCGGGTGGGAATCTATGCTGCCAATAGCAATGGTCTGTTCGACATGGCTGGCAACGTGGCAGAATGGACGTCCACCATCTACACCGAGGCAGGCGTAGAGGCAATGAACGACATCAATCCACAACTGAAATACAACGCTGCTATCGAGGATCCGTATCGTCTGAAGAAGAAGAGCGTTCGTGGAGGATCGTGGAAAGATCCTGAGTCGTACATCCGTTCGGCATGGCGAAGCTCAGAGTATCAGAACCAGCCCCGCTCGTACATCGGATTCCGCTGCGTACGCAGTCTGGCAAACAGCACAAGTGAGAAAGCTAAAACCTCAAAAAAGTCAAAGTAAAGATGACTAGATACAGTAAATATAATATCGTCTACCGTCTGCAGAAGTGGATGGACAGCGTGCCAGGACAGACATTCCTCAACTATGCCTACAGCTGGGGAGCGTCGATTGTGATTCTGGGAACCCTCTTCAAACTGACCCACCTGCCGGGAGCAGACTTCTTCCTGTTCCTGGGTATGGGAACTGAGGTGTTCGTGTTTTTCATTTCAGCGTTTGACCGTCCGTTTGACAAGACCACCGACGGAATGGAACTTGACACTCACATGATTACAGGTGACGACATGGTAGAGAGCACTGCCGGCACAGAAAGTAATCTGGTAGGAAGCAAGGGCAGCAACGGTGGTAGCTCAACCGTTATCGGTGGCAATGGCGGTACCATCATTATAGGTGGCGGAAATGCTCAGACTAAGGTCGACACCGAGGCCATCGCAGCAGTGTCATCGTCGGTGGCATCGGTATCCGGCACGCCAGTGCAGCCTGGAGTTTCGGCACAGACTGCTATTACAGGTATCCCCTCTGTGAATCCTGAGTTGGAGGAGGCGACAGCTAACTACGTTGATGAGCTTAAGCGTCTGACGGAGATGCTGTCGAGAGTATCAGAACAGAGCGAGCGCCTGGCTCGCGACTCTGAGGAGATGGAGAACCTGAACCGCACACTGACAGGCATCTGCAAGGTCTATGAAATGCAGCTTAAGAGTGCAAGCTCACAGATAGGCACTATCGACGACATCAATGAGCAGACCAAGAAGATGGCCGGTCAGATAGCAGAGCTCAACAGCATCTATGCCCGTATGATCGAGGCGATGTCTGCAAGAGTGACACCGTAAGAATCGTAAACCAGTAAATCTTTAAGAATAGTGGCAATAAAGAAAAGACCAGTCTCTCCGCGCCAGAAGATGATCAACCTGATGTATGTCGTCTTGATGGCTATGTTGGCGCTGAACGTATCCAACGAGGTGCTCAACGGCTTCTCTATCGTGGAGGAAAGCCTGAACCGCACTACCAGCAACTCGTCGATGGAGAATCTGGCTATCTACGATACCTTCGATCAGCAGATGAAGGCTAATCCTCAGAAGACAAAGGAGTGGTACGATAAGGCTCAGAAGGTACGCCAGATGAGTGACTCGCTATACAATCTTGCTGCAAGTCTGAAACAGGCTATTGTTGTTGAGGCCGATGGCGAGGATGGCGACGTGACTGACATCCGCAACAAGGAAGACCAGGAACCCGCCAGCTATGTGATGCTATCACCTGCCAGTGGACAGGGCCGAAGACTCTACGATGCGATTAATTCTTTCCGTGAGAGGATGCTTAAGATGGTTACCGACCCAAAGCAGAAACAGATCATCGCCAGTAACCTCTCAACTGAGGTGCCTAAGAGAGCTATGGGCAAGAACTGGCAGGAGTATATGTTTGAGTCAATGCCGGCAGCTGCTGCAGTGACTCTGCTCTCCAAGCTGCAGAGCGATGTGCGTTATGCCGAGGGTGAGGTCCTGCACACATTAGTGCAGAATATCGACGTGAAGGATATCCGCGTGAATGCGCTCGAGGCTTTCGTGATACCTAATTCGCAGACCATCGTCAGGGGTGACAAGTTCTCTGCACATATCGTGATGGCCGCTGTGGATACCACTCAGGTGCCCGACATATATATCGGTGGGCAGAAGGTGGCACTCCAAGACAATCTGTATGAGCGTATCTGCAGCTCAACGGGTGACTTTACTCTCTCTGGATATATGGAAACGCAAAACGGCAGCGGCGACAAGATACGTCGTGAATTCTCGCAGAAGTATACTGTGGTGGATCCCAGTGCGACGGTGAGTGCCGACCTCATGAATGTGCTCTATGCGGGCTATAACAACCCGATAAGCATAAGTGTGCCAGGAGTGCCCCTTAACAAGATATCTGCATCTATGACCAATGGAACGCTTCAGCCTGTTGGCCCAGGAAGGTACATAGCTCGTCCTTCAAAGGTAGGACAGGATGTGGTGTTCACTGTATCATCGACTAATACAGGCCGATCGCAGCAGATGGGACAGTTCAAGTTCCGTGTGCGTAAATTGCCAGATCCTACACCTTACATCAACATGAGCGACGAGCATGGAAATCCTACAAGATACAAGGGCGGAGGTCTCGCAAAGGGTCAGCTGGTAGGTGCCAATGCCATCGGTGCAGCTATTGATGACGGAATCCTCGATATAGCATTCAAGGTACAGAGTTTTGAGACAGTGTTCTTCGATAATATGGGTAATGCCGTGCCGATGGCATCCGACGGAGCATCGTTCTCGGCCCGGCAGAAGGATACGTTCCGTAAGCTCACGCGTAATCGGCGCTTCTATATATCACGGGTGACGGTGATAGGTCCCGATGGTCTTACACGCACTCTGCAGAATCCGATGGAGGTGATAGTGAAGTAATTCAAAACGTAAAAGTAGAAATAGTAAAAGAGATATAATATGAGAAAGGGATTATTGAACAGGATAAGGTTGAAGGTTGTGACGAGAGGCATTTTGCTTTTTTACCTTCTTACCTTCTTACCTTTATCTTCGCAGGCTCAGCCAAAGGCCCGCCGTATTCAGCAGGAGGCAGAAAAACAGAAGAAGCAGAGCCCCTCGTCGGCTATGACGAAGCGTGCGCAGATATCGTTCCCGACAGCTCTTGACGTGCCTGAGGAAGTCGTATGGCGCCGCGACATATATAGGGAGATCAATCTCGAGCAGGATCCTAATGCCGGGCTTTATTATCCAGTGGAGCCGCAGGGAAAACAACTCAATCTGTTCACATATATCTTCAAGCTCGCCCAGAACGGATATTTGCCCATCTATGAGTATCCCACAGACGGCAGCGATGTGTTTGAGGATGCATCGAAGACTACGATGAAGACAGTGCTCGACAATCATCATATCTTCTATGAAGAGAAGGATGGAAAGCTGAAGGTGGACAACAGCGACATCCCCTCTGCAGAGGTGAAGAAGTACTATCTGAAGGAGAGTGCTTATTACGATCAGGCTAACTCGTCATTCCATATCAAGGTACTCGCTTTGTGTCCTATCATGATGCGTGATGATGATTTCGGTGGCGAGGCGACGCAATATCCGCTTTTCTGGGTGAAGTACAGTGACCTGGAGCCTTTCCTCAATCGCCAGACGGTGATGACATCGAGCCTTAACAATGCTGCAACGATGTCGATGGATGACTATTTCACATTGAACAAGTATCGCGGCAAGATTTACAAGACCACAAATATGCTTGGCAAGACACTTGCACAGTATTGTCCCGATGAGGCTTCGCTGACGGCAGAGCAAAAGCGTATCGAGGCCGAGCTGGAGGCCTTCCGCAAGAATATCTTCGGTGATCCGGCTAAGCGCGATTCGCTCGACAGCATCGCCAATGCTAATCCTCAGAATGTGAAGGCAGCGGCGAAGGCAAAGTCGAAGAGAGCGCGCCAGAACAGTTCGCGTCGCTCTAAGGTGAGCGGTGTGAAGACCAAGGGATCGTCGGGGGCGGCATCATCAGGTGGTGGTTCAGCCCGTGTGACTGTACGTAGACAGCGACATTAATAATTAAAATATTTGGATATGAAAAAGATGCTTACTTTGATCGTGCTAATGTCGGCTATGACAATGGCTGTATCGGCACAGACCGTGAGGTTCGGCTTTAAGGGTGGTCTCGATGTACAGAAACTGAAGTTCAGCGATTCTGTCTTTGATGCTGAGAACAAGGCAGGATGGTTTGTTGGCCCTACCCTCCAGGTGGCTCTGCCTATAGGAGGCCTTGGAGTGGACATCTCGGCTTTCTATAATCAGAAAAAATCAAAGATAAACGATGTCGATATTACGCAGAAGGCAATACTGGTACCTCTTAATGCCCGTCTGAAACTTGGGATTGGCAGCTCGGCAGGAATATATCTGGCCGCAGGACCTCAGTTTGCGTTCAATGTCGGTGATAAGGAGTTTGGCCTGAATGCTGAAGGCAGGGAGAATATCGAGGGCACATTCCAGTTGAAGAAGTCTGCATTCAGCGTGAATCTTGGAGCTGGACTGTATCTGTCGAAACACCTTGAGATCGGCTTTACATATAATATAGCAGTCGGTTCTACTGCCGATGCTTCCTGGAAGGCTGCCACAGATGCTGCATTCCATAATGACGATACGAAACCAAAATCCTGGCAGATCTCTGCGGCCTACCTTTTCTAGCTATTAAGCCTTGTACATAGACGTCATCTTGCCCTTGCCGCTAAATGGCCTCTTCACCTATTCTGTTCCTACAGAGCATCAGCAGAGGGTGAAGATCGGATGTCGTGTGTCAGTGCCTTTTGGTAGAAGTAAGACTTATGTAGGCATTATCGCAAAGACTCATACTGGAGCACTCCCTGAGGGCTTCAGTATAAAGGATATCATACAGGTGCTTGACCAGTCACCGATACTTCTTGATAATCAGCTGAGACTATGGAAATGGATTTCGGAGTATTACATGTCTCCGATTGGTGATGTCTACAAGGCAGCTCTCCCTTCCGGCCTGAAAGCCGAGGATGGCTATAAGCCCAAGACCGAAACCTATATCCGTCTCACTCCGAATTTCAGTAATGAGCGGGCAATTCATGTAGCAGTCGATATGTTGCAACGAGCGGCTAAACAGCAGGCAGCATTTATCGACTTCCTGTCCATTTCGGGGTGGGCCGACGGTACTCCGATTGAGATTACTCGTGACGAACTCCTTAACCAAGGGCATTCTTTGCCGATTATATCTGCGCTTCAGAAGCGTGGACTACTGGAGGTGTATGAAAAAGAAGTCGGACGGTTGAATCTCTTCTCAGAGCCGCATCTGGAGCACTTGCAGCCGCTAAGTGATATCCAGCAGGATGCATATAATAAGATACAGTTTTCTTTTATTAAGAAGAATGTGACGCTGCTTCATGGAGTAACATCCAGTGGCAAGACGGAGATATATATTCACCTCATCCGTCAGGCAATGGAGAAAAAGCAGCAGATTCTCTATCTCTTGCCGGAAATAGCCCTGACGGTGCAGATAATGGAGCGTCTGAAGCGAGTCTTCGGAAATCATCTGGGAATCTATCATTCCAAGTATTCTGACGCTGAGCGGGTGGAGATGTGGCAGAAACAGTTGTCGGCTTCACCCTATGACGTTATCCTTGGCGCGCGAAGTGCTGTGTTCCTGCCTTTCCAGCGGCTCGGACTGGTGATTGTCGATGAGGAGCATGAGACATCGTATAAGCAGCAGGATCCGGCTCCAAGATATCATGCACGCAGTGCTGCAATCATCTTGGCACAGATGTATGGCGCAAAGGTGCTTCTCGGCACTGCTACTCCTTCGCTCGAGACATACCATAATGCAAAGGTAGGAAAATACGGGTTGGTTGAGCTGTTTCAGCGTTACAAGGGAATCGAACTTCCGGAGATTAAGGTTGTTGACATTAAGAATCTGCAGCACCGGAAGATGATGAACGGTCCTTTCTCTCCGCTCTTGTTGGGAAAGATCCGTGAGGCTCTTGAACGGGGAGAGCAAGCGATATTGTTCCAGAACCGCAGGGGATATGCTCCGATGATAGAGTGCAAGCAGTGTGGATGGGTGCCTCATTGCCAGAACTGCGATGTCTCTCTTACGCTTCACCGTAATCTGAATCAGTTGACATGCCATTACTGTGGTTACACATATCAGGTGCCGACAGAATGCCCGAATTGCGGTTGTACTCAGCTGCAGACAAGGGGTTATGGTACAGAGAAAATAGAAGATCAGGTGCGTGATATCTTTCCCGAAGCCCATATCGCCCGAATGGATCTTGACACTACCAGGACTCGTCAAGCTTACGAGCGTATAATTGATGATTTTTCTGTAGGGCGTACAAATCTTCTCATTGGAACTCAAATGATCTCCAAGGGATTGGACTTCGATAAGGTCAGTGTCGTCGGAATCCTTAATGCCGATACGATGCTGAACTATCCTGACTTCAGGGCTTACGAGCATGCATTCACGATGATGGCTCAGGTTAGCGGCAGGGCTGGACGTAAGGGACGGCGCGGATTAGTGATATTGCAGACTAAGAGTCCGGATCTTCATGTGATACGTCAGGTGGTCAACAATGACTACTCTGACTTCTATAAATCTCTCATAGCAGAGCGACAACAGTTCCATTATCCCCCTTATTATCGTCTTGTCTATGTGTTTATTAAGCATAAGTATGAGAGCGTTGCCGAATCTGCTGGCATGGAACTGGGGAGGAGCCTTCGCCAGTGGTTTGGAGGGCGTGTGCTTGGACCTGACAAACCAGCTGTTGCAAAAGTAAAGTCTCTCGCCATCCGTAAGCTTGTTCTTAAGTTTGAGTTGGGTCTGAACATGGCTGACGTGCGAAAATATTTAGCGCTTGCCCAGCAGCAGATACTGCAAGACAAGCGCTATGTGTCGCTTCAAATATATTTCGACGTAGATCCCTTATAATGTTATCTCGCAACCTACTCCAAGGACGCGGTTAGTGCGAGTGAAAGAATCGCTGATAAGCGGCTCCTGGGAGGTCACACGGTCATAGTCCTCATAGTTGGTCTGGAAATATGCGGCTTTGAGAGTGATATTGTCATTGGCCTTGTAGTTGAAACCGAAACCAACACTAGAGCTGTTGACAACAAACGACATGTCGTTCATATATTCATCCGTAAGCTGATAGCGTGTAACCTGTGCTCCTGCAGATATTGTGAACTTGTCAGTGACATCCCATTCTGCACCTGCGAGATATTCATTTGTACCGCCATCAAGCAGATTCTGGCTATTGTTGTACCAGTTTGCGTTCTTGTCGTAGAAATGATGGTAGCCGAGATTCACACGTATTGCATCAGTGATGCTCCACATGGCACCTACTGCAAGCATGGCAGGAGAATCCTCATCCACCTTTTCACCATCACGGAACTTGTTTACGGCTGCTATCTCACTTGCCTCGTTTACTGTTGACTCGTTCTTCATGTGAATCTGAGTCTTGAATTCGTACTTAGCAGCGATATTGAAATTCCCGAATCGGTAGTCGACTCCGATGACAGGAGCAATACCGAGTGATGACTGATTGCAGAGCAGATTGACACCCTGTGAGTATTTCTGCAGGGCATTGAGACTTGTGCTGGTACCATGTAACTGTGCTGCTGTACCTTCGAGCTGTGCTTTCTTTGCTGTGAGTTCTGCCGGTGCTGGAACACCTGCTGCCTCATACTGGGCAATACCGGCGTTTACTTGAGCAATACCGTTGTTTACTGTTGTTATTCCACCATCAACCAATGCTGTTGCTGATTGCATGAAACTGCCGAAGTCAACGTAGCCGGCAGCAGTCTTAACTTGTATATTGCTGATTTTTGCCTTATAAGTGGCAGTACCGTAGAGCAGTCTCAATCCGCCATATACTGAAAGATCAGGAGTGATCTTGTATGCAGTACCCAACTGGAATCCGAAGTAGTACTGGCGTCCCTGCATGTATCCGTCCATGTCGTAGCCAGATACTCCTGGGGCTGTCTGTCCGAGAGCAGTGGCAATCTTGTCGAGTCCTGAGAGCTGGTAAGCGATGTTTCCGACAACACTTTCGAAAGAGCCAAGACCATCGGCAAACTCACAGTTACCGCCACCTCCAGGCACAGAGAAGTTGAACTGTATGCTCCAGCCACCTTTATTATATGCAGCTTGAATAGATGGGATACACGGTGCATCGGCTACACCTTCAAATGTCTTTGACGTGAGACCGCCGTTCTTGCGGCCAAGTGCGAAAACAGGGTTGTTACTTGTTATGGTACGTGTCTGATGAGCGTACTGCCAGTTGAATCCCAAATGAAAACCTTCTGGGAGGAAGGCGACACCTGCGGGGTTGCTGTAGACTCCATCGAGACCTATTGCGGCATCGCGTGCCGGGTTGCGCAGGAAATCGATGCTCTGGTTTGTGTTGGTTAAAATACCACCAGCTGTGGCTGTAGTTGTCATTGCAGCCAGCATCACGCTGGCAATAATTGCACTAATTTTGTTCATAATCCTAAAAAGTCTAAAAAAACTGGGTGCAAAGGTATGTCGTTTGTTCTAAACTTTGCCGTTTGCGCACACAAAGTTAACGAAGTTTAACGAATAATGCACAAAAACCTGCACAAATGTGCAGTTTCGTGCATATTTTGCACACAAGAGGGCACAAGTGTGCAGTTTTCTATTTCTTCAATTCTGGATATGAAACACGAGTGTGGTAGATTGTCTTGAGTTTCTCGATCAGTACAGTCTTGGCATACTCGATATCGCGGAAGGTGATAGGGCATTCTTTGAAATACCCCTCATTCACTTGACTGTCTATTATGCGGTTTACCAGATCGCGAATACTCTTTTCTGTGTAGTCAGGGAGTGAACGTGATGCTGCCTCCACAGAATCAGCCATCATGAGGATTGCCTGCTCCTTTGTAAAGGGGTTGGGACCTGGGTATGTGAAGAGCAGGTCGTCAACAGGCTCGTCGGGAAAAGCATTCTTCTGTTGTACGTAGAAATATTTTGCCTTTCCTTGTCCGTGGTGCGTTGATATGAATTCCTTTATGACATCGGGCAGGTTGTATTTGTCTGCGAGTTTAAGCCCGTCGGTGACGTGCCTTATGATGGTCTGCGCACTGTCGATATAATTCATTCCCTCATGAGGGTTGACCCCTGACTGATTTTCTGTGAAATATATCGGATTAGGGATCTTGCCGATATCGTGATAGAGGGCTCCGGTGCGTACCAGCTGGCTCTTTGCCCCGATCTTCTGGGCTATCTCACCAGCGAGATTAGCAACCTGTATAGAATGATTGAACGTACCCGGTGCCACTTCACTCATCTTGCGAAGCAGATCCTTGTTCATGTCAGAAAGTTCGATGAGAGTGATGTTTGAAGTGAATCCGAACGCCTTCTCCAACAGGTAAAGCAGGGGGTATGAGCAGAATAGCAAAAGACCGTTGATAATAAGATAGTTGAATTCACTGAAGTCTATTTTTGTGAGACTGTTGTCGCGGATCCATTCCAGTGACAGATTCATCAGTGCTGCAGTTGCCGTAACGAGTACGGCAGTCCAGAAGAGCTGTGAGCGGCTTGACAATTCGCGGAGAGAGAAAATGGCCACAAGACCAGCTATGGATTCTACTGTGATAAATTCTAATGAGTGCTGGAGTACGCATGCACAAATCATAATCATTGTCAGGTGTGCCATGAATGCCGTGCGTGAGTCCATGAACACCCGCACGAATATTGGAACCATCGCGAATGGGATGATATACACATGGAGCACGTTATGATCTACCATCACAGACGATGTTATCGTGAAGATGATGATGAGTGCATATAGCATTGCCAAGGCACGCGGCTTGTCGAAATAGTCTTTGCGGAAGATGGTAAGGAACAAGGTGAAGCATATCACAAGTATGGCCACATAGAGAATCTGTCCCATGATCGTGACACTTATCTGCTGTTCATTCTTCTCTCTGCGATCAAGCTCTTTCTGGAAAGACTGCAGCACCTCGTAAGTCTTGGCATCGACGATATCCCCTCGGTCGATGATCTTCTGTCCGCGCTGTACCAGTCCGCTGGCGAGTGGAATGCTGTTTTGAAGGTCGCTGAGCACTGCCTCGCTTCGATCCTTGTCATATATCAGATTAGGTGTGATGTAGTCATTGAGACTGCATTTCTGCAGTATGTCCCTGTGGATTGATATTTGTGGATCCAAGAACAGCTGCTCGTAGGCTGTAACGGTAGAGTGCAGATGATTGATCTGAACACTGACGGCATTCCTGCTGTTTACAATGCGCACCATCTGTGTCGTGTCCTTAGAGTAGCGTGAATAGTCGGCATTGGTCATTATTCCCTTTTGGTAGATACGGTGCAGGCGATTTGCTATGATACTGATGTAGTCGTTGGGAAGACCGGGGATTCCTTTGTTGTAGTCTTTTGTGAACTGTCGTATCTGAGAGCTTTCCGTCTCCTTGTTGTAGTTGAAATACGGCTCGTAAAGCCCCATCATCGAGTCGCGTTCTGCCTTTACGGCAGCATCGCTCTTGTATATGGGGAAGTCGAAAGGAGCCTTGAGGTCTGCATGTATCCAGGGTTTCCCTTTCTCGATCTTGAAACTGTTCTGATGGTCGCGCGGCAGAAACCATGTTATGATTGCTACTGTTGCAATCACAAGACCACAGCGGATAAGGAAATCCCGCCAGGATATATCTGTTTTGAGATTGAAAAAAGTCATAATTGCAGTATTTTGGTGCAAAGATACAAATAAAGCCACAGAATACACTGATTTTCTCAGATTTTTTTGTACCTTTGCAGGCAAAAATACTAATTATTTATGTCTGAAAGAAAAGTTAGGGTGCGTTTTGCACCAAGTCCAACGGGAGCTTTGCATATCGGTGGAGTGCGTACTGCTTTGTATAATTATCTGTTTGCAAAACAACATGGCGGAGACCTTGTGTTCCGTATCGAGGACACTGATAGCAACCGTTTCGTGCCAGGTGCTGAAGAGTATATCATAGAGTCGTTCAAGTGGCTCGGAATAAAGTTTGATGAGGGCGTCAGTTTCGGTGGCGACAAGGGTCCCTACCGCCAGAGTGAGCGTCGCGATATCTATAAGAAATATGTTCAGCAGCTTCTTGACACCGGCAAGGCCTATATAGCTTTTGATACACCTGAGGAGCTGGAGGCAAAGCGCCAGGAGATCCAGAACTTCCAGTATGACTGTCACACTCGCGGTCAGATGCGTAACTCTCTGACTCTGGCAAAGGAGGAAGTGGATAGACTGATTTCTGAAGGCAAGCAGTATGTTGTGCGTTTCAAGATCGACTCTGGTGAGGAAGTGCTTGTCAATGACCTTATTCGCGGTGAGGTACGTGTGAAGACCGACATCCTTGATGATAAGGTCCTCTATAAGAGTGCGGACCAGTTGCCCACATACCATCTTGCCAATATCGTAGACGATCACCTGATGGAGATATCTCACGTTATCCGGGGTGAGGAGTGGTTGCCGAGTGCACCTCTCCACGTGCTGCTCTACAAGGCCTTCGGATGGGAGGATACAATGCCGCAGTTTGCCCATCTGCCCCTGCTGCTGAAGCCCGATGGCAAAGGTAAGCTGTCTAAGCGTGATGGCGATCGCCTGGGATTCCCTGTCTTCCCGTTGTTGTGGAAAGATCCCAAGACGGGTGAGACGTCTCGTGGCTATCGTGAGGACGGCTATTTCCCTGAGGCAGTCATCAATTTCCTTGCTCTTCTCGGATGGAACCCCGGTACAGAGCAGGAGATATTCTCACTCGACGAGCTCGTGCCCCTGTTTGACATCTCTAAATGTTCCAAGGCTGGTGCAAAGTTTGCCTATGAGAAGGCTGTATGGTTCAACCATGAGTATATTCTCATGAAGTCCAACGAGGAGATATCATCTCTTTTCGAGCCGATCGTGAAAGAGCACTGTCCTAATGAGACTTCAGAGCGTGTGCTCCAGGTGACGGCAATGATGAAAGACCGTGTGTCGTTCGTACACGAGTTGTGGCCATTGTGCTCGTTCTTCTTCGAGGCTCCTGCAGAGTACGACGAGAAGACAGCCAAGAAGCGCTGGAAGGAAGACTCTGCCCAGGTTATGACCGAACTTATCGGTGTATTGGAGGGTATCGATGACTTCTCTCTTGAGAATCAGGAGAAGATCGTTCACGAATGGGTGGAACAGAAAGAATATAAGCTCGGCAACGTGATGAATGCCTGGCGCCTTACCTTGGTAGGTGAGGGCAAGGGCCCCGGGATGTTTGATATCTCCTCATTCCTCGGCAAGGAGGAGACGATTGCCCGTATGCGTCGTGCTATCGAAGTGCTTGGATAATGTATAACGTCATCATATATCTCTATTTGCTTGGAGTGGCTGTCTACAGCCTCTTCAACGATAAGGTGCGCAAGATGTGGCGTGGTGAGCGGGAGGCATTTGCTGTCCTGAGGGAGAAGGTTGACCCTGAGGCGAAATATGTGTGGTTCCATGCAGCATCGCTCGGAGAGTTTGAGCAAGGCAGGCCCCTTATGGAGCAGCTGCGTCGCGATCATCCTGAATACAAGATCCTTCTCACCTTCTTCTCTCCTTCCGGCTATGAAGTGCGCAAGAACTATGAGGGTGCGGACATAATAACATATCTTCCCCTTGACACTATCACCAATGCGCGGAGATTCCTGAGACTGGTACGTCCCGTGATGGCTTTCTTTATCAAGTATGAGTTCTGGTATAACTACCTGCATATATTAAAGCATCGTAATGTGCCGGTTTACAGTGTGTCAAGCATCTTCCGCCCCAATCAGGTGTTCTTCAGGTGGTATGGCAGGCAGTATAGCCATGTGCTGAAGTGCTTCACACATTTCTTCGTGCAGAATGAGGTGTCGAAGGAATTGCTTGGTAAGCTGAACATCACTAATGTCACTGTTTCAGGAGACACACGCTTCGATCGTGTGCTTCAGATAAAAGAGGCGGCAAAGCAGTTGCCTGTAGTTGAGAGATTCGTTGCGGGGGTAAAGGATAGCGGGGCTGGGCCTAAGGTCTTTGTGGCGGGCTCTTCATGGCTTCCCGACGAGGAGATATTTGTGAAGTATTTCAATGAGCATCGTGACTGGAAACTGATAATAGCTCCCCATGTTATCGGCGAAGACCATCTTCAGCAGATAGAAAAACTTCTTGAAGGGCGTAAGGTCATCCGTTACACCCAGGCAGAGGATATTGTAGGACGTGAGCCTTCGATGATCAGTGATGCCGAAGTGCTCATTATCAATTGCTTCGGACTTCTCTCAAGCATCTATAATTATGGTAGCGTGGCTTATGTGGGAGGCGGATTCGGAGTGGGAATACACAATCTGCTTGAGGCTGCCGTATGGGATGTGCCTGTGTTCTTCGGACCTAACAACCTGAAGTTCCAGGAGGCTCAGGGACTTAAGAAGAGCGGAGGCTTTGAGATAACTGACTATGAGTCATTTGCCCGTCAGATGGATCGCTTTGCTTCTGATCCGGACTACCTTAAGTCGGAAGGCCGTAAAGCTGGACACTTTGTGAAAGCTCAGTCGGGAGCTACTCAGACGGTGCTTTCTGCTGTTAGCTTATAATAACTGATGAAGTTTATGTGGATGATAGTTTTTATGCTGTTGCCCTTGGTAGCCATTGCATATATCGCTTGGCATGTGTGGGTATTGCTGCCTCTTTCCGCACTGTGGAAGTCGGTCCTTATTATTGTCGGCATATTATGTGTGGCGATGCTCTTTATGAACTTCGGGCGGAGGTTCGACGGTTATCCCTTGCCGGTAGCAAGCCTGGCCTACGAGATAGGTACCTCGTCAATTATGATTCTGCTTTACGTTGTGATAATCTTCCTATTGCTTGATCTTGGAAGACTTTGTCACTTGGTGCCAAAGGCATTATTATACAATAACGGCTATTCTGCGCTGGCGATATTCGTCTTTGTCTTTGGTGTTTTCCTCTATGGCAACCTACATTATTATAATAAGGTACGCGTGCCTATTGAGCTGACATCGCATAAACCTCTGCCCAAGGACTATAAGATAGTAATGCTCAGCGACCTTCATCTGGGTTATCATAATCCCCGTAAGGAATTATCCCGTTGGGTGGATCTGGTAAATGCCGAGAATCCTGATTTCATCCTCATTGCCGGTGATATCATCGACGGCAGCATGCGTCCATTGATCGAAGAGCGGATGCATGAGGAGTTCCATCGTCTGAAGGCTCCCGTGTATGCATGTCTGGGAAATCATGAGTTCTATGCAGGTCATCCCGAGGCAGTGCAGTTCTACAAGGATGCCGGCATCCGTCTTCTCATCGACGACAGTGCTGTTATAGACAGTGCGATAGTAGTGATAGGCCGTGATGACCGCACTAATATGCGTCGCAAGTCGGTGGCTGACCTCACTGCTGCTGTGGACCGCAGGCTCTACACTATAGTATTAGACCATCAGCCGTATAATCTTGACCGTTCTGAGAAGGCAGCTGTCGACTTTCAGCTCAGCGGGCATACTCATCGCGGACAGGTGTGGCCGATATCATGGATAACAGACCATATCTATGAGTGCTCATGGGGTTCGCACCAGAGGGGCAATACGCAGTATTATGTCTCCTCAGGCATAGGTATCTGGGGAGGGAAGTTCCGTATAGGAACCCAGAGTGAGTATGTCGTTGCTGAATTAAGAAGCGGAGAGTGAGTTAGTCTTCCGTTTCTGCCATATCTCGATGCTGTTGACGATATTCTGCCAGAGGATATAGCATCCCGGACCTACTGACGATAGCGGATTGAGGTAGGTATATGCCATCCATATTGCAAAGGCGGTGTTCTTCTGTCCAAGGGCCTGCCCTGATTCCTGCGTGTGGTTGAAGTAGTGGCCGATGAATCGTCCTACGGCAAACTGCACTATGCACATCACCATTCCTAACATCGCAATGGCAAAAAGCAGTGTGACCGACGTGTCGGCATGTACGATGTTCTTCACAGTGGTACCGGTGACGATCATCAGCGAGCAGCCCCAGAGGTAGTAGCTCAGGTCCTTTACGGATATTATCTTTCTGTGCAGCCGTTGCAGGTGATGCTTCACGATATATGCCAGCAGCATCGGTACGAGCAGCACTACGGCCACTTCATATAGGATCTTCGAGAAGGCAGCCCAGAACGTCATGTCGGCACCTTTCTCTATCAGTGGGAAGCATACGGGCACCATCATGGCTGTGATGAAGTTTGAGATGAAGGTGTAGGTGGTCATCTGTTCCAGTGAGCCTCCAAGCTTCTGTGTCACTACCGCTGCTGCTGCCGCACATGGTGAGATGACGCACATCAGTATGGCTTCCATGAGGATTAGGCTGTCGCCTGCCATCTTAAAGCCCAGGATAAGTCCCATCAGCACTCCTATGAATATCAGCTGAAACACGCTTACCCAGAAGTGCCAGGTCACGGGGCGGAGCTTGTGGAAGTCAACCTTGCAGAATGTCACGAAAAGGATAAAGAACATGAACATCGGCAGTATCGTGTCGAATATAGGATCGAAAAACAATGCTGCTTCTTCCAGTCGAGGAGTAAATGCGAATATCAGATACAGCAGTGCTCCCGTACTCATCGATACGGGCAGAGTCCAGTCCTTGATGATCCTTATCGTCTTCTGTCCTATCACTTATTTGTCCTCGTTCAGATAGTATTTGGAGTATTCCACGTAGTGCTTGGCATTGTCTGTCTGCCCTGGGCGTACGGGCTTGATGTATTTTGCCGGCACGCCGCCCCAGATCTCTCCTGCGGGAATCTTTGTGTTCTGTAGTACGAGTGCTCCTGCAGCCACTATCGCTCCTTCGCCTATCTCGCATCCGTCGAGTAGGGTAGAGCCCATGCCTATAAGTGCGCCGTCGTGTATGGTGCAGGCATGTACTGTGACATTGTGCCCTATGGTGACGTCGCTGCCGATGTGTGTAGGCCCGGTATCGTGAGTGACGTGTACACAGCTCCCGTCCTGCACGTTGCTGCGGTCGCCTATGGTGATGGGAGCCACGTCGCCCCTCACTACGGCGTTAAACCATATAGAGCATTCGTCACCTATAGTGACGTCGCCAACTATTGTGGCATTTTCACTGAAATAACAGTCTTTGCCCCATTTCGGGGAAAGACCTCTGTAGCTTTTGATAAGTGCCATGTTGCTTATTCTACGTCGTATTCTATTATGCCGTCATCAGCAGTCTCTTCCTGCTCCTTCTTGCCCTTCTCCTCAAGATACTTCATCATCGACTTCTTCCAGTCCTTGTCGTGCGACTTGTCGATGAAGTTGCCGATAAGCCATTCGCCGCTCTCGAATATCAGTTCCAGGGTGACTCTTGTGGCTCTGTTCAGGTTGTGCAGTATGAAGTCTGCATTGGCATGCTGGTTATCCTTTATGTCTACTTTCAGGTCGCTTATGCTGATCTTCCCCCAGTCCTGCCCCATTACCCAGTAGTCAGAGTCGAAGAAGCTCCCCTTTCCCATGTTCTCTGCATCCTTGGAGTTCACCATCTGCACGAGTGTGTTCCACTCAGCTGAGCAGAATGCGTCGTCGAGCTTGTCGTTTTCTGGGGTGATGTCGTTTATTTCCGGATAGGCATCTGCAACAGCCTCGTATATGGCGCTGACGCGCTCTGCTATCAGTTCCGGATTGGCGGGGGTCGGTTCTTCCTTCACCGGGATGTTCTCTGCCTGAGAGTCGTCCTTGACTTCTATGGCAGTGCTTGTGCTCTTATTGCCACAGCTCACGATAGCCGTGAATATGCAGCATAGTAGGACTGTCTTTTTCATTTTTTGGGCTCTTAGTCATGAAAAATAGAAAGAGCAGCACGAACGGTCGTGCTGCTCTTCCCAAAAAGATGTTTAAAGGTTTGGATTGATTTTGTTCCATTCTGAGATAGGTGGAACGATGTTCAGCGTAACCAGCTCGTCACGCATTTTGCAGAGGTGCTCGTAGCTCTGATCGAGCTTGGCATTCTCTTCGGGCAGACCCTGTGGCACCTCGAAGTGTGCACCGTCCTTGTCCATGGTGGTCTTCATTGCCATCATGATATGGTCGTACTTGTCGGTCTTAACGTATGTGCCAACGGGGAAGCGGAACGGCTCACCGCCCATGGCTGCACGGATCATCTCAACAGAGAGGTATGCAGGGCTCTGGAACGAGCTGCGTCCGCGGAGCTCGATGATCTTGGCGCCACCCTTGGTGACATCGGTCTTCATCTGCTCCCACTCCTCTGCGGGGAACTCGGCTGTGCCGATGATGTCTGTCAGCTTGCGGCCTGCTATCTCCACATGGCTTCCGAATACTGCCATCTGCTCACCGTGGCCACCGTATGTAGCGCAACCCTTGATCTGGTTCTGCATCACACCGAACTTCTTTGCCAGTGCGCTCTGCAGACGGGTTGTGTCGAGGCCTGCGAGTGTAGTCACCTGACCTGGCTTCAGGCCGGAGTAGAGCAGTGTAACGAGACCAGTGAGGTCGGCAGGGTTGAAGATGATTACCACGTGCTTAACGTCTGGGCAGTACTTCTTGATGTCCTGTCCGAGCTCCTCAGCGATCTTGCAGTTGCCAGCGAGCAGATCCTCACGGGTCATACCTGCCTTACGTGGGGCACCGCCTGACGAGATGATGTACTTAGCACCCTTGAAAGCCTCCTCGGCATTGGTGGTAGCAACGATGTTCACATCGTCGAAACCGCTCTGGCGCATCTCCTCTGCCACACCCTCGGGTGAGAACACGTCGTACAGACAGATTTCACTTGTAAGTCCCATCATAAGGGCACTCTGAGCCATGTTTGAGCCGATCATGCCGGCTGCACCTACTATCGTAAGCTTCTCATTTGTTAATGTTGCCATAATTTGAATATTATTTTTTTTACTTTAGTGGTGCAAAGTTACAAAAAAATCGCCAAATATCCTAAGATTAACACAGATAAATATGAAAATTTCTGTGAAATTATGCAAAATCTGTGCCCCGTAGCTTTTTTGATTCGGAAATCTTTGTATCTTTGTAAGGTTCAATTTGCAAATCAAGAGAGATATGAGTATAAGTCAACGACTGTCCGACCTTCGCGAAGTGATGCAGCGCGAGCACCTTGAGGCATTTATTTTCCCCAGTACCGACCCTCATCAGGGTGAGTATGTCCCTGACCATTGGAAGGGGCGTGAGTTTATCTCCGGCTTCAGCGGCTCTGCCGGTACGGCGGTAGTGACTATGACCTCTGCCGCCCTGTGGACCGACTCCCGCTATTTCATTGCCGCCGAGGAGCAGCTAAAGGGTACAGAGTATCAGCTTATGAAACTTAAGGTTGAGGGCACACCCACCATCGCCGAATGGCTTGGCAGGGAGTGCAGTCCCGGGGCAGAGGTGGCTATCGACGGAGAGTGCAGCTCTGCCGGCAGCGTGAAGGAGCTGATTGCTGACCTGCGCAGGCAGGGAGGCATGACGCTGCGCACTAATCTCGATCCTTTAAAACTGATATGGCACGACCGTCCGCCTGTACCAGAGAATCCTGTGGAGATCTATCCTCTGGAGTATGCCGGGGAGAGTGCCCACGATAAGATTGCCCGCATCCGCAAGGCTCTGCGCGACTGTCATGCCGACGGGATGCTGATGGCGGCACTCGACGACATCGCCTGGACACTGAATCTCCGAGGCTCGGATGTGCATTGCAATCCTGTCTTCGTCAGCTATCTTGTTATCTCCTCAAGCGACGTCACCTTATACATAAATAAGGCTAAGCTGAGTCCTGCGGTGCAGGCTTATCTGAAGGCAGAGGGGGTAGCGGTAGCTCCCTACGAGGATGTGCGGCGAGGACTGAAGGACTACTTTGAGTATAATATACTGCTCGACCCTGATGAGGTGAATTATACCCTCTATAGTTGCGTTGAGCGTGAGAAGATAGAGGCGGAGTCGCCTGTAAAGCGGATGAAGACAGTCAAGAACCCCACGGAGATATCGGGTTTTAGGTCTGCGATGCTGAAAGACGGCATCGCAATGGTAAAGTTCCTCTATTGGCTGTCTGCTCAGTCCGACTATTCCGGACTGACTGAGATGTCGGTCTCTGACAAGCTTGAGGGCTTGCGTGCCGAACAGCCGCTATATCGTGACATCTCCTTCGACACCATTGCCGGATACGGTGAGCACGGGGCGATAGTGCATTATGAGGCTACTCCTGCTACGGATATGCCGTTGAGGCCTGAGGGGCTGTTGCTGCTCGATAGTGGGGCGCAGTATCTCGACGGCACCACGGATATCACCCGCACCATAGCCCTCGGTCCAGTGTCCGACGAGATGAAGCGTGTATATACGCTCGTCCTTAAGGGGCATATCCAGATAGAACTGTGCAAGTTCCCTTCCGGCTCCAGCGGCACTCAGCTGGACATCCTCGCCCGTAAGGACATGTGGCGCCAGGGGCTCAACTACCTTCACGGCACGGGGCATGGGGTAGGGTCATATCTTAATGTCCATGAGGGGCCTCATCAGTTGCGTATGGAGTGGAAACCCGCACCTCTCGTGGAAGGGATGACGATAACCGACGAGCCAGGTGTCTATCTTCCCGGCAAGTTCGGTGTGCGTATCGAGAATACTTTGCTTATTACTCCCTACAAGGAGACTGAGTTTGGCCGTTTCCTGCAGTTTGAGTCTCTTACCCTTTGCCCTATCGACAAGAGTCCGATAGTGAGTGAGATGCTGCTTCCTGAGGAGGTCGAGTGGCTCAATGCCTATCATCAGAGGGTGTTTGACACCCTTGCCCCCCATCTCGATGCGGCAGAGGCGGCGTGGCTTCAGGAGGCCTGCTCTGCTGTTTGAGGAAGAGCCTCTTGTAAGTATTTATCAGCAGGTGGCACTTATTTTCCGATAGGTGCCACTTATTTGTGAATAAGAGCCAAGTATTGAGGCTACTTGTTTTGGGGAAAAACAAAGGAATATAACGACAAAACGACAAACGACAAAACGACAAATTGATTTTTGAAAATGCACTTTTTAGACGACAGACAAATTTATATATTATATAATAATTATAATTATTATATAATATATAATATTATTATTACCATATTCTGTCGTTTTTCATTTTATATTTTGTCGTTTTGTCGTTTTGTCGTTTGTCGTTTGTCGTTTGTCAATGAACTCCAGACGCTGAGTCACCAGCCTGTTTCAATGACTCATTGTCGGGTCAAAGGTGCACGGAATATGCGAGATTGCAAAACTTTTGAGCTGATTCGCCCCGTCGGAGGTATCTGGGTGTGTGGGCTTGTGCTACTGGGTGAATGGCAGACAGTGACATTTTTACGACGCAAATAAGGCTGTTATGCCGTGGGCAAAAGGGTAACGTTAACGATAACGTAAAAAATATAAGGTGAAATGTTCTGCGTTTCACCTTTTTTTATTAACTTTGCAGCACAAATTATGAAGGTCTTTACAGATTAACTCTGAAACAAACAAAAATATCGATATTAAAAACAAATGGAACAAGTATTCAGTTACATTATCAGTCTTGGGGCATCGGTGATGATGCCAATCCTATTTACCATTATTGGCCTGTGTATAGGCATGAAGTTTGGAAAGTCCTTAAAATCAGGTCTGTACGTTGGCGTGGGTTTCGTGGGACTCGGTATCGTTACAGCACTGCTGACAAGTAATTTCGGCAGTCCGCTGAGTGAGATCTCACGTCTCTACAACCTCCAGCTTGGAGTGTTCGACATGGGGTGGCCTGCAGCTGCGGCAGTGGCATATAACACTGCTGTGGGAGCACTGATTATACCCATCTGCCTTGGTGTGAACTTCCTGATGCTCATCACGAAATGCACACGTACAGTGAATATCGACTTGTGGAACTACTGGCACTTCGCATTTATCGGTGCTGTGGCCTACTTCGTTATGGACCAGTCGCTGGCATGGGGCTATTTCGCAGCTATCGTATGCTACATTATTACATTGGTAATGGCAGACCTGACAGCATCGAAGTTCCAGGGATACTACGACGACATGGACGGTATCTCTATCCCGCAGCCGTTCTGCCAGAGCTTTACAGCCTTTGCCATCGGTATCAACTGGCTGCTCGACAGAATCCCGGGATTCTCCAAGCTCGACATCGATGCCGACGGTCTGAAGAAGAAGTTCGGTGTGCTCGGTGAGCCTATCGTTCTGGGTGTCATCGTTGGTGCTCTGATAGGTGCCGTGGCTCAGCTGGACATCAAGAAGGTGCTCTTCCTGGGTGTTACCATGGGTGCCGTGATGGAGCTCATCCCACGTATCACCAAGCTGTTCATCGACGGTCTGAAACCTATAGCAGAGAAGACGCAGGAGGTGGTTCAGAAGAAGTGGGCTGGCAAGAAAGTCTATATCGGCATGTCACCGGCACTGGTGATAGGTCATCCTACCACTCTTGTGGCATCGCTGATACTTATACCGCTGGCACTGCTGATGGCTGTGGCACTGCCCGGCAACGAGTTCCTCCCGCTGGCATCACTTGCCGGTATGTTCTATGTGTTCGTGATGGTTCTGCCTTATACGAAGGGTAACGTGGTTAAGACTCTTATAATAGGTATCGTAACCGTAGGTATCGGTCTGTGGTTTGTTACCGATATGGCTCCGGCATTCACCCAGGCAGCCCAGACGGTGTATGAGCAGACACAGGACCCGGCAGCAAAAATTCCTGAGGGATTCCAGGCCGGTGCCCTCGATTTCGCCAGCTCCCTCTTCGGCTGGGTGATCTTCAAATGTGTGAATAACCTGGCCTATGTAGGTGCGGGAATCCTGACCGTGATAACCATCTGCATGGTGGTGTGGAACCGCAGATGCATCGTTGCCGACGAGAAGGCTTCAAAAGAATAACATATTTAAAAAAATAGTAATAAAAATGAAGAAATCAATTTTGACTTTAATGCTTATGGCAAGTTTTACGAGTGGCTTCGGCCAGCAGAACGTTAGTTTCCAGAAGGCATGTCATCCAGATGACGTGAAGCACTATGACACGCAGACACTGCGTGAGCGCTTCGTGATGGAGAAGGTGATGGCTGCCGATGAGATCAACCTTACCTATTCAATGTACGACCGTTTCATCTTTGGCGGTGCTGTTCCTGTAACCAAGGACTTGAAGCTCGAGACATTCCCCGAGTTGCGTGCCGACTACTTCATGCGCAATCGTGAGCTGGGTATCATCAACACAGGCGGCGACGGCGTGGTAATCGTTGACGGACAGGAGTATCCTCTCGGATATAGCGAGGCCCTCTACGTTGGTCGCGGCTGGCTTGGCAAGGATAAGAAGGGTGCTGACATCGACTCTAACAAGGAGGTAGTGTTCCGCTCAAAGGATCCTAAGAATCCTGCTAAGTTCTATCTGAACTCCGCCACAGCTCACCATCACTACAAGACACAGTGGGTGACGCTCGACGGACGTAAGAACGGCAAGGTGCAGAGCCTGAAGGCTGTCATCATCGGTACAAAGGAGAAGCCTCTTGGCACAAAGGCAGAGAGCAACCTGCGCACTATCAACCAGCTGATCGTGAACACAGCCCTTGAGGAAGGTCCTTGCCAGCTGCAGATGGGACTTACTCAGCTGCAGGAGGGAAGTGTATGGAACACCATGCCCCCTCACACCCACGGACGTCGTATCGAGGCATACTATTATTTTAATGTGCCTGAGACACAGACAGTATGCCACGTGATGGGCGAGCCTCAGGAGAGCAGGGTGGTATGGCTGCACAACGAGCAGGCAATCATGTCACCTGAGTGGAGCATCCACTGTGCTTCTGCCACATATTACTATACATTCATCTGGGGTATGGCAGGTGAGAACCTGAACTACAATGACAAGGACAATATCCCTGTCATCGACCTCAAGTGATGATGATTACTAATCTCTAAATCCTAATTTCTGATTTGATTATGACTCCCGTACAAACATCAAAGATGTCCAACTTCCGCTGGGTCATCTGTGCGCTGCTTTTCCTGGCAACCACAATCAACTATATGGACCGTCAGGTCCTGTCGCTAACATGGAAGGACTTTATCGCCCCAGAGTTCCACTGGACAGATGGCGACTATGGAACGATCACAGGACTCTTCTCACTCTTCTATGCCATCGCTAACCTCTTTGCAGGTAAGTTCATCGACTGGATGGGTACGAAGAAGGGCTATCTTATCGCTATCTTCGTATGGTCACTCGGTGCCGTGCTTCATGCCGGATGCGGCTGGGTAGCAATGACTATCGAGGGATATGACTCTATCGCTGCACTGCGTGCCGTAGAAGCCGGGTCGGATGCCGCTGTGGCTATAGCTACGATATCAGTATGGCTCTTCCTGAGCTGCCGCCTGATACTCGCTGTCGGTGAGGCAGGCAACTTCCCTGCTGCCATCAAGGCTACTGCAGAGTACTTCCCGAAGAAAGACCGTGCCTTCTCTACATCAATCTTCAACAGTGGTGCCTCGGTGGGCGCCCTCGCTGCTCCTGCAACGATTCCTCTGCTGGCTCGTGCATGGGGATGGGAGATGGCATTTATCATCATCGGTGCCCTCGGATTCATCTGGATGGGACTGTGGATGTGGCTCTACGAGAAGCCTCGCCAGAACAAGCGCGTGAATCAGGCTGAGCTGAACTATATCGAACAGGACAGCGACCTGGCAGACGTGCAGAACCGAAATGAGGTGAAGGAGGAGAAGACCATCCCGTTCTTCGACTGCTTCAAGTACAAGCAGACATGGTCATTCCTGGTAGGTAAGTTCATGACCGACGGTGTCTGGTGGTTCTTCCTCTTCTGGG
>DGTJ01000001.1:38271-38430 GCA_002393725.1 Prevotella sp. UBA4339
TCTTCTGGGCTCCGGCATACTTCTCCGACCAGTATGGATATACCTCAGACTCTACAATGGGTATCCTGCTCATCTTTACACTCTATGCCATCGTGACAGTACTGTCTATCGGAGGTGGATACCTGCCCACATATTTTGTTGACAAGAAGGGCATGAATC
>DGTJ01000043.1:0-19946 GCA_002393725.1 Prevotella sp. UBA4339
CGTGGTCGAGCCAGCCTGCATCCACGGCAGCGCGGCTTCCGCCCACCTCACCATGCAGCACCTTAGCGAGCTGGAACAGCATGTCGAAGTTCTCCTTCGAGCCCATACCGTAACCACCGGCTACTACGATGGGAGCGCCCTTCAGGTTGTGCTTGGCAGCCTCTACATGGTGGTCGAGCACCTTAACTACGAAAGCCTCGGGAGATACATACTTAGATACCTCAGGATAAACAACCTCCTTCTTGCACTCACCCTCCCAGAGAGCCTTCTGCATCACGCCAGAGCGTACAGTAGCCATCTGTGGGCGGTGCTCAGGGTTCACGATCGTAGCCACGATGTTGCCACCGAAGGCAGGACGGATCTGATAGAGCAGGTTCTGGTAGGTCTTGCCTTCCTTCTTGTCCTCGAAGTCGCCAATCTCCAGCTCTGTGCAGTCAGCAGTCAGGCCAGATGTCAGTGAAGACGATACACGTGGACCGAGGTCACGGCCGATAACGGTAGCACCCATCAAGCAGATCTGCGGCTGCTCCTCCTTAAAGAGGTTCACGAGGATGTCCGTGTGGGGAGCTGAGGTGTAAGGGAATAGGTCCTTGGCATCGAAGACAAACAGCTTGTCGACACCGTAGGGTAGAATCTGATCCTCCACCTTTCCCTTGATGCCAGTACCGGCAACAACAGCGTGGAGTTCCACTCCGAGTTCATTGGCGAGCTTGCGACCCTTGGTCAGCAGCTCCTGAGATACTTCCTGTACGGTTGTACCTTCTATTTCGCAATATACAAAAACGTTGTTCATAATCTGTTATTTTTTGTTATGAAAGAAATTTGAATAGTACGCGGAAATTTTATCCAGAAATTAATAGAAATAAGATTTAATTATTCTTCCTATTAGATAAATCCTCAGAGTCTTATTATTCATATTTCTGAAATAAATTATTCACATTATTCTTATTTCTTTCATGAAATATATTAGCCAATGATTTTCTCTTCCAACAATTCTTTGATCATTCCCTCGATATCAGCATCAGAAGCCGTCAAAGTCTTCGACTCCTTAGCCTGGAACACGATGTTCTTGATAGCCTTCACCTTGGTGGGTGAGCCTGCGAGACCGCACTGGCTGGCATCGCCATCCACATCGGCTACGCTCCACTGGTTGAGTGTCAGCTCAGGACGCTCGTCGTAGAGATAGTCGTAAGGAGTGCCCTCGGCAGGACGCTCCATCGGACAGGTGGCACGCTTGTACTTCATCACCAGCTTGGCATTCTGCGGGCGACAGGGAGCAGCACTACCGTTGACAGTGATAACTACTGGCAGCGGAGCCTCAACTGTCTCCACACCACCGTCGATGACACGCTTGATGGTAGCCTTGCCATCCTTCACACTCATCACCTCCTCAGCGTATGTCACCTGATTCAGGCCCAGCTTCTGGGCCACCTGGGGACCTACCTGAGCGGTATCACCATCGATAGCCTGGCGGCCACCGATCACGATGTCTACATCGCCAATCTTCTTGATGGCAGTAGCGAGAGCATAAGACGTTGCGAGAGTATCAGCACCGGCAAACAGACGGTCGGTAAGCAGCCAACCGGTATCTGCACCACGATAGAGTCCCTGACGGATAATCTCACCTGCACGTGGAGGACCCATCGTCAGGATGCCTACTGTAGAGCCTGGATTCTGCTCCTTCAGACGGAGGGCCTGCTCCAGGGCGTTCAAATCTTCTGGATTGAAGATGGCGGGTAAGGCAGCACGGTTTACCGTACCTTCGGCTGTCATTGCATCCTTACCCACATTTCGGGTGTCTGGCACTTGCTTGGCCAGAACAACAATCTTTAAAGCCATAAAATATTAATTAATAATGTAAATCCTTTTGCAAAATCGGCTGCAAAGGTAGTATTTTTTGCGCACACAGCAAAATAAAATGCACAAAATCAGCGTTTTTGTGCACAAACTTTATAATTTGTGCAATAAAGAAGATGGAAAATGTTTGGTATTTAGCAAGATTTGCACTACCTTTGCACCGATTTTATTTTTAATAAATATGGTAAATGGAGTTTATACGATTCTGTTACTCATTATGAGTAATGTGTTTATGACCTTCGCCTGGTATGGACATCTCAGACTGCAGCAGTCGGGCGTGTCTACCAACTGGCCGCTCTATCTGGTCATTGCTTTCTCGTGGATGATTGCCTTCTTCGAGTATTGTTGCCAGGTTCCTGCAAATAGGATAGGATTTATCGACAACGGTGGTCCGTTCAATCTGGTGCAGCTGAAGGTCATTCAGGAGTGCATTTCACTGGTGGTGTTTGCAGTCGTTGCCAACTTCATCTTCCAGCATGAGCAGCTGCACTGGAATCACGCAGCCGCAGCCCTTTGCCTGGTGGCAGCTGTATATTTTGTTTTCATGAAACCATAGTATGATCGACCGGGCGACGATAGACAAGATTATCGATGCGACGAACATTGTTGACGTCGTAGGCGAGTTCGTGAGCCTGCGTAAGACAGGAGTCAACTACAAGGGCCTGTGCCCTTTCCACGATGATACCACCCCGTCGTTCATAGTGTCGCCTGCAAAGAATATATGCCACTGCTTCGCGTGCGGTGAGGGTGGCAATGCTGTCAACTTCCTCATGAAGCACGAGCAGATAACCTATCCTGAGGCACTGCGCTGGCTGGCGAAGAAATACAACATCGAGATCGAGGAGAAGGAACTTACTCCCGAGGAAAAGCTGCAGCAGAGTGAGCGTGAGTCGATGTTCATCGTCAATGAGTGGGCGATGCAGTATTTCCAGGATATCCTAAAGAACGATCCTGACGGTATAGCCATCGGAAAGCAGTATTTCCGCAGCCGTGGCATACGCGATGACATCATAGAGAAATTCAACCTCGGCTATGCACTCCCTAAGCGCGACGCACTGGCAAAGGCTGCACTGAAAGCTGGATTTCAGGAGGAATTTCTGGTGAAGACGGGACTGTGCGTAGGGAGGAAGGAGAATGATTCTTCGAGTAAGGAGGTAATCGGCTTGCCGCTTGCTACCGAAGGAACTCAAGAAGGAGGATTGAGGAAGGAGAAGACTCCATTGGCAGACAGGTATGCGGGGAGAGTGATTTTCCCGTGGCTGAATGTGAGTGGAAAGGTTGTGGCGTTCGGAGGGCGACTGCTTGACTCCAGGACAAAGGGAGTGCAGCAGAAATACGTCAACTCACCCGACTCGGAGATATATCATAAGGAACGGGAGCTATATGGACTCTACCAGGCCAAGAAGGCGATAGTGAAGGAAGACCGCGTGTTTATGGTTGAGGGATATACCGACGTCATCGCCATGCACCAGAGTGGCATAGAGAACGTGGTGGCCAACTCCGGTACGGCGCTCTCGGAGTTCCAGATACGTATCTTGAGGAGGTTCACGCAGAACATCACACTGCTCTACGATGGTGACGAGGCAGGTATCCATGCGGCAATGCGGGGAACAGACATGCTACTGGCAGCAGGGATGAACATCAAGGTGCTGCTGCTGCCCGACGGGGACGACCCCGACTCATTTGCCAAGAAGCATTCTACTGCGGAACTGAAGAATTATATCGATGAGAACCAGACGGACTTCATCACCTTCAAGACCCGTCTTACAGTGGATAACGTCAACGACCCGGTAAAGCGCTCTGAGGCTATCGGGGGTATCGTGAGGAGTATATCGGTGATACCCGACCAGATACTGCGCTCTACGTATCTCAGTGAGCTGTCGCAGCGGATGGGCATCAAGGAGCAGACACTGCTGAACTCTATGAACGATATGATCCGCAAGAACATAGAGGACAAGGAGAAGGAGCGTGCAAGAGCCAATGGCGACACGTCGCAGGAGCAGCAAGAAACTCAGAATATCCCTCAGGAGTTTATCGGACTGCACACTGTGGATGAACAGACCCGAGAGGTGGAGCGCCTGCTGGCTCAGGTGATAGTAAGGCATGGGGAAAAGGTGATATATGATAACATTGAGACACAGGACGGTGAGACGATATCGCTCACGGTGGCCCAGTATATCAATTATGACCTGAGTCAGGATGACCTGAAGTTCCACGATGAGCTGTACAACAGGATACTCTCCGAGGCTGTGGAGCATAGCGGCGAGCCTGACTTCAAGGCAGAGGCTTACTTCATGCAGCATCCTGACGTGCAGATCAGCCAGCTGGCAACAAGCCTGGCCATCGACCGCCACCAGCTGGGCAGGGGATTCCAGTTGAAAGACCGTGAGGGTGGTCTTCGCCAGCATGTGCTGCACCTGGTGCTCGACCTACGGATGGACATCATCGACAAGCGCCTGAAGGAGATACAGACGGAAATCCGACAGGTGGGTGGGGATATGGAACGTGCGAAAGCTCTCATGGAGGAGTTTAAGGATATGCAGGAGCTGCGCAATGCTCTTGCAAAGCAGTTGGGGAATGATGTAGTAGCATAAGGTGATATGGATTGGAAGGTGGTATTGTTCAGCATTTATCAGGTGATCGTTATACTGACGATCATACATGTGGTGCTCGACAACCGCCAGCCGGCCAAGACGATGGCATGGGCCTTGGTGATATGGTTCTTCCCGGTTGTGGGAATAGTGTTCTATATCTTCTTTGGAGTTAACACCCGAAAGGAAAGGCTCATCAGCCAGCGCAGCCTCGATATGCTCTACAAGCGCTCGATGCTGGAGTTCGTTGAGCAGAAGGACCTGCGCATACCAGAAGAATACAAGCCTATCATAGATCTCTTCGTCAGCGAGAATTTCTCACTTCCCTTCCGCGACAATGAAATAAAGATATATACAGACGGATACAGCTTCTTCCCGGCACTGTTGAGGGAGATAGCCTCTGCCCGTGACCATATACACATCGATATGTACATCTTCGAGGAAGACGCCTTGGGAAATATGGTTCGCGATGCCTTGATAGCCAAGGCCCGCGAGGGGGTGGAGGTGCGTCTTATCTACGATGATGTGGGCTGCTGGAATGTCAGAAACGACTTCTTCGAACAGATGCGTGAAGAAGGTATCGAGGTCTCTCCATTCCTGCCAGTAAGGTTCCCGTCGTTTACCAGTAAGGTGAACTACCGTAACCACAGGAAAGTGATAGTCATCGACGGGCGTACCGGCTTTATCGGAGGCATGAATATCGCAATGCGCTATGTGAAGGGGTCTAATGGCCAGTCATGGCGCGACACGATGCTGCAGATTACGGGAAATGGGGTGTATAGCCTTCAGAAGGTGTTCCTGGTAGACTGGTACTTCGTTGACCGTAACCTCATTTCCAACCGTAAGTATTATCCTCGCCCTCAAGAGAAGGCGGAGCATAATGAATCGTTGTTGCAGATAGTAACCAGCGGACCTACCTCGCCTTACTCAGAGATAATGCAGGGTTATGTACGGATGATACTCTCAGCAAAGCGATATGTCTATATCGAGACTCCGTATTTCCTGCCTACCGACCCTGTGCTCTTTGCCCTAAAGACAGCTGCCGCAGGAGGTGTGGATGTGCGTGTTCTCGTACCTCTGTGCAGTGACACGAAGTTTGTGGAGTGGGCAGGAAGGAGCTATCTGCGTGAGATGGTCGAGGCAGGCATCGTAGTGTCGTATTATACTGCGGGATTCCTCCACTCGAAGATGATTGTTTGTGATGATGCCATTTGCAGCTGCGGTTCTACTAATTTTGACTTCCGTAGCTTTGAGAATAACTTTGAGTCAAATGCTTTTGTCTATGACCCTGAGGTGGCTGTTGCAATGCGTGATATGTTCATGGATGACATATCCCGGTCATTGCTCTTTACTGATATTCCGTCACGAGCCAATCCGAACATCCTGAAACGTCTGGTGGAGTCGCTGGTAAGGCTGATGTCGCCTCTTATGTGAAGATGGTGAAGTTCACGCTTCCGTAGCTTCTGTGCTCCCTGAAATGAGGATGCTGTGAGAAGTCATTGTCCTTGCCATGTTCGAATACGAATACTCCGTCTTCTTTCAACAGCCCTTTCTCGAAGATAAGGTCAGGTATCGTAGGTAGTTCCTTGAGGGCGTATGGCGGGTCGGCAAAGATAAAGTCGAACTGCTGCTTGCATGCTTTCACAAACTTGAACACATCACCTCTGAGTGGGGTGGCTGCATTGGTGCCGAGCTTCTCGAGACACTGCTGGATAAAGCGATGGTGGTCGCGGTCCATCTCCACACTTATCACTCTGCTGCATCCTCTTGACAGAAGCTCGAGAGTGATGCTGCCTGTGCCAGAGAAGAGATCGAGAGCAGAGGCATCGTCGAAGTCTACATACTGGTTGAGTACGTTGAAGATGTTCTCTTTGGCAAAGTCGGTAGTAGGCCTTGCCTTGAAGGTGCGTGGGATTTCGAAATGCCGCCCCTTGTATATTCCTGTGATGATTCGCATGGTGCTATCTTCCCTTTGTCAGTATCGTCATGAGGTCGAATGGCATGTCGTCGAACGCTGTTGCCGGAGCACGGTTGAATTCAGCTGTGGGGGTGATGACATACACGTTCTGAATATATCGCTTCAACTCGTCGATGATCCATTCGCGCTCAGGTATATTGCCTACGAGGTGTATCTCATCGTGCTCAGGCTGCAAATTCAACTGCCTCCAGACGTACAGCAGGAAGTATAGGGCATCGCTGCACTGGGTTACGTCGAAAGTGTTGCAGAACTTAAATCTGTTTTGCAGGAAAGAGCAGATCTCGAGCTGGTTGTCGTGAAAGTATCCAAATAGTTTCTTCCGATGACCGGTAAAGCTTCTTTTGTGCAGGTAATGCCAGACGGGGGTCATCAGATGAACAGCCAATGCTCCGGGCACGTTGTCTCGAAGTACCAGGCGCACGTCTTTGTTGATGGCAAATACGGCTACAGCATTAAGATCTGGAAGGACATTGAACGTCACGCTCAGCTGTTTGTCATGTGGAAAAGAATGGAAGTAGTAGTCTTCCAGATTACTCTCCTGAAAATAGTCTAAAGGCATCATCAGTACCTTTGCGTCGAGCAGCACCTGGGCCTTTGCAGTACTTCTCACAGTAGTAGTCTCCTTGAATGCCTCTCGCAGGTTGGCTGCCATAGAGATGCCGCTCTTCATCAAATACGGCTCATATACAATGGGCTCCTCCAGATTGGTAGGGTCCTGTGTTGTAAATGACAGCGTGTTCTTGCCCACGCGAATAGTAAGTAATCCTCTTCCGCTCATAACTATTACTTCGTGCCTGCCACTACACTTGCGATGCATACTGCCAGCAGTCCTGCAGCGACAATGGCCAAAACGATGTTTATAATCTTCTCGTTTACTTTCATTCCGGCTGCAAAATTACAAAAAAAGCCACATATTTTTAGGTTTTTCATGGAAATATTATCTTAATCCATGTTAATCTGTGCTATCTGTGGCGAAAATGCATTACCTTTGTGGCTGAAATGATTAGTGACGAACTGAAATACCGTATTCTCCAGCATTTCGGCTTTACTCCCACTGCAGAGCAGAGTCATGCCCTGGATGTATTTGCGCAGTTTATGCTTGACAGGGGTGACCAGGTGGCAATGATACTGCGTGGCTCTGCAGGAACAGGAAAGACAACACTTGCGGGGGCTATCGTCCGTACGATGGCAGAACTGAAGCAGAAGATGATTCTTCTGGCACCGACGGGGCGGGCTGCCAAGGTGTTCTCCCTCAATGCCGGTCATACGGCATATACCATCCACAGGCGTATATATCGTCAGAAGGTAGCAGGCGACCTCTCTGGCTTCAGTCTCGCAGACAATCTTAATCGTGACACATTATTTATAATAGACGAGTCGTCGATGATATCTAATGACTCTCCAGGGGAGTTTGGATCTGGCTGCCTGTTGGACGACCTGATGCAGTTCGTGTATAATGGCCTTAACTGCAGGGTTATGTTTATTGGCGACAAGGCCCAGTTGCCTCCAGTGGGAGAGGAGGAAAGTCCGGCTCTCATTTCGTCGGTTATCAGCGGGTATGGTGCGATTGTGTATGAGTGCGATCTTAGTCAGGTGCTTCGACAGGCAGAGGACTCAGGGATATTGTGGAACGCGACGATGATTAGGAGGAAGGAGGAGGTTTCGTGGAATGAGGAATGTGGTAATCGGCTTGCCGCTTGCTACCCAAGGGACGCAAGGACGTGGAAGGAGAATGGTCTGCTGCCGAGGATAAGGCTTAAGAATTTTGCGGATGTTGTGGTGATGCCAGGGAATGAACTGATCGAGAGCCTATCGTCTAGCTATAGTCATGTGGGCAAGAGCGAAACTATTGTTATCACACGTAGTAACAAGAGGGCGAATATATATAATCAGGGCATCCGAAATACTATTCTCGACAGGGAAGATGAACTCTCAAGCGGTGACCATCTGATGATAGTGAAAAATAATTATTATTGGACGTCGCTGATACCTCCCTCGGAAGGGGAACTTCAGGGGCTGTCATTTCTCGCTAATGGTGATATGGCAGTTGTAAGGCGGGTAAGAAATGTCCATGAGCTTTACGGATTCCGGTTTGCAGATGTCACGGTAAAACTGCCTGACTATGATGACTACGAGATGTCGGCTATTGTGATCCTGGATTCTATCACGACAGAGGCTCCTGCACTGACACGTGAACAGCAGGAGCAACTATTCAATGCTGTAATGGAGGATTATGCCGATATCCCGCAAAAGGCAGAACGCTTCAGAAAACTGAAGGCTGATAAGTATTATAATGCCCTTCAGGTGAAGTTTGCCTATGCTGTTACTTGCCATAAAGCCCAGGGTGGTCAGTGGGCGCATGTATATCTCGATCAAGGCTATATGACGGATGATATGCTGTCGCCAGACTATATCCATTGGCTGTACACTGCCTTTACCCGCGCCACAGAAAAATTATTCCTCGTCAACTGGCCGAAGAA
The DNA here is from genome assembly GCA_002393725.1 of Prevotella sp. UBA4339. Lineage (GTDB taxonomy): Bacteria > Bacteroidota > Bacteroidia > Bacteroidales > Bacteroidaceae > Prevotella. The sequence continues at coordinate 8,907 of DGTJ01000043.1, forward strand.
CCAAATTGCCGAGGAATAGTCTCTCTAATCTTTCTTTATCCATTTTCTGCCGTTTTGGATATATACTCCATTCTGCAGTTGAGCATTGTCCATCTTGCGACCGTGAAGGTCGAATATCGTATTGCTACTGAATTTGTCAAGAGTGATACTGCTGATACCTGTGCTTGCAGCCTTAACACCTGCCTTTATTCCGTCCATCATCGACGGGTTATAAACTGACAGGTCCTTGCGGTTGATGACTGTCATAGAGGGTGCTCCACGATAGTTGGTGTCCCATATCACAGGAATCATGCCTTTCTCCATAGCTTTCTGTACCACCACCTGATAGTGCCACTTTATTGAGGCATCATGCTTCTCCTGGCTCTCTCCTGCAGGCATCTTGCGCCAGTTGGCACCGAACTCACCGATATACACTGGGTATCCCTTGTCAACGAAATTTTTCTTCATCTTCTCCAGGACTTCTTCCACGAAGTCTTCCTCACTATGAGTGGCATTATGCTGTGATCCGCTTACGTGGTTGTCCTTGCCCCAGTAGTAGAACACCTTCCCCCATGACTCGTCTTTCTCCATACCCCACCATTGCCAGGGGGCATAGTAGTGTACCTCTACCATCAGGCGGTTCTCTGGGTCTGTAGGTATCTTGTCAGCAAAGTGTTTGCATGTTTTCTCCGGATCGGTGCTGGGTCCCTGGACTATTAGCACTCGCTTGGAGTTATTGCCGCCAGAGGCTCTGACCACGTCGATGAAAGCCTGCTCGTAGTCGATGAGGTTCTGTATCGTAGTAGCTTTCGGGTTATCCTCTGAGTTTGGCTCGTTCAGTCCGGCAAATAGCAGTCTCTCATCGTAATCCTTGAAAACGTCAGCTATCTGTGTCCAGCAATCCTTTAGGATTTTCATGTTGTTGTTTTTCGTGTCTCCTGTCTTATCAATATTGTTTTCAAGCCATCCGCCATCCCAGTGCTGGTTGATAACTACATACAGGTCGGCATTGATACAGTAGTCAACGATTTCCTTTACCCGTGCCATCCACTGCTTGTCGATGGTGTTCGTCTGTTTGTCGCTGATATGTCCCATTACCCAAGCGCATGGTATGCGTATCGAGCGGAATCCCTGTGACTTCACGTAGTCGATAATGTCCTGTGTAGTCTTCGTGTCCTGCCAGGAGGTTTCTGCTGCCAGGCCTCCTCTGTTGGTGAAGTTATAGGCATTGTCGCCTGCCTCCAGTGTGTTTCCGAGATTCCATCCCGGAGCCATTCTTGCTGCCACTTCCTGAACAGTAAGTTCCATCTTCCCCTGTGCCGAGACTGTTAGTAGTGGATACTGGATGAACAGCAGTGCTACAGCCGTCATCCAGGCTCTCATTTTCATTTTCCTTGCAAAAGTAGTCATAATATCTAAAATATATAAAATATAGTTTCTGTTTTCTGATTTCCCTTAAAGTTTCCCCTGCTCGCCCAGATAGCTGTCCTTGAATCCAAGGAAGTAAAGTACTCCGTCAAGTCCGATGGTGTTGATACTCTGCTTGGCATTAGCCACAACACGGGGCTTTGCATGGAAGGCTATTCCCAATCCAGCCTCTGAGATCATCGGTAGGTCGTTGGCACCGTCACCCACGGCGATTGTCTGTGCAAGATTGACCTTCTCCACCTGGGCAATAAGCTTCAGTAGCTCTGCCTTACGGTGTCCGTCGACAATCTCACCGACAAACCGTCCTGTCAGCTTGTTGTTCTCGTCAATTTCCAGTTCATTGGCATATACATAGTCGATGCCGTATTTTCTCTGCAGGTATTCTCCGAAGTATGTGAATCCTCCAGACAGGATGGCAATCTTATACCCGCATGTCTTGAGGATGGACATAAGGCGGTCTACCCCCTCAGTGATAGGCAGATGTTCAGCTATGTCCTGCATAACACTTGCATCAAGTCCTTTCAGCAGTGACACTCTTCGGGTGAAACTCTCCTTGAAGTCTATCTCTCCCCGCATGGCACTCTCTGTGATGGCTTTCACTTCAGCCCCGACGCCAGCTCGCTCTGCCAGTTCGTCGATACACTCTGTCTGTATCAGCGTGGAGTCCATATCGAAACAGATTAGCCGTCGCATCCTGCGGAACATGTCGTCGCGCTGGAAAGAGAAGTCTATTTCCATCTCCTGTGACAGCTTCATGAGCTTAGACTGCATCTCCTGGAGATTGATGGGCTCTCCGCGAAGGGAGAACTGTATGCAGGCGCGTGTGTGCTTCTGGGTGTTCCTGATACTCTTGCGACCGGTAAGTCTAAGGATGGAGTCGATGTTTAGTCCTTGGTCTGCTAAGATACGGGTGGCTCCTTCTATCTGACGAGCCTCGAGCTGACGTCCGAGCACCATCAGTATATATCGGTTCTTTCCTTGTTGGCCTACCCAGTCCTCGTACTCATCGTCGCTGATGGGTGAGAATCCGATGTTCACTCCAAGCTCTGTGGCCTTGAAGAGCAGTTCCTTCATGACCTGTCCGGAGTGGGTCTCGTCCATGCGGATAAGGATTCCGAGCGACAGGGTGGAATGGATGTCGGCTTGTCCGATGTCGAGAATCTGGGCATCGTATTTTGCCAGTATTCCCATTATCGATGCTGTCAGTCCAGGACGGTCCTGACCTGTTATTCTTACGAGGATTTGCTCCTCGCGGCTTGTATTTTCCTTCATATATATCACTTTTTTGCGGCAAAGATACGAAAAAAGCTACAGATTAAACATGTTTTTTCAGATTATTTCGTAATTTTGCAGCGCAAACTTATATTAATTGAGTTTTTAATAAATTGAAATTAAGTATGAAAAAGATTTTAGTATCAATCGTAGCTGCCCTGATGGCAGTTCCTTCATTCGCTCAGTTTTCTAGCGGTGGTTTCGAACTCGACAAAGAAAGCATGTACTACGGAGTACGCTTCGGAGGTACTGTAGCATCAATTAATGGTGACATATCTATCGGCAGCAAGGTCGGTATGACACTTGCCGGTATCATAGGCCTGCGTCTGTCAAGTTCTACGCCTGTGTTCCTGGAGTCTGGTCTCTACTATACACAGCGTGGTGGTAAGAACAGTGATTATAACATCACTCACAACAACCTCGAGATTCCTATCCTTATTAAGTATGGTATTCAGGCTGGTGACAACATCGCAGTCCTTCCTTTTATAGGACCTTACTTTGCCTATGGTATCAGTACCGATGAGAAATTGAAGAGTGACTATGCCAAGGCTAACGACCTTCGCGTAAACCGTAACAATATGGGCTTCAAACTCGGATGTGGTTTTGAGTACAATAAACTATATGCCGAATTGGGTTATCAGTTTGGTGTCACAAACATCATCGATGATGAATATGAAGCAGGTAAGGATAAGAGCTCACATAACAATGCACTGTTCTTCAACATTGGTGTGAACTTCTAAAAGAATCCTTGATTCTTCAGAGCCGCAAGGAGACCTTCTGACATCGCTTCATTGTCTTTCTTGGTATAGCGTATGTCAGTGAATATTTGAGCAAGGGTCTCTTTGCGGTTTATTTCTACAAAGTGCTTGTTCTCAGGTAATTGCTCCTTATTCTCATAATACTTGTCGATATCTGCGGGGGTATAGTCGCTATAGGTCTCACTGTGTACAAATGATTCTGGTGCCAGACGGTCGGAGAGGGGAGGCTCTTCGGCAGGCCATCCCAGTGTGATGGTGGCTACGGGCATTACCAGTTTCGGAAGCTTGAGGGTGTCGATGATCATCTGTGGCATATATACTGTTGTGCCAAGATAACAGTAACCGAGGCCTTCCTCGTCTGCCAGGTTGCAGAATGTCTGGGTGAAGAGCAGTGCGTCGGTGGCCGCATTGATGAACGAGAGGAAATTGTCGTAGCCTGGTTCTGCATTGCGGCATCTTGCCCACTGGCTGGTTCTGTTGAAATCAGCACATACTGTAAGTACCACAGGTGCCTCTGTCACCATCGGCTGGTTGAAATGTGCTGGAGCCAGCTTGGCTTTCATCTCGCTGCTACGTGTTACAACTACGCTGTAAAGCTGGAGGTTACCCATCGTCTGAGTGCGGGCCGCTTCAGTGAAAAGACGGTTCAGCAGTTTATCGTCAACATCGCAAGATGAGTACTTGCGGATACTTCTTCGTGTAAGAATATTCTTCATTTTTGTTGTTTTTGCGGCAAAGATACGAAAAAAGCGGCAGATTACACAGATTTTCCCAGAATATTTTGTAATTTTGCAGCCGTTAAAAGTTTCGAGATATGGTAAAGGAAACAAAACAAGATATGCTGCAGCAGATTATTGACGAACTGTTTTCTGCAGGTGTAAAGGGAGACAATGACGTCACAAAGGATAAGATTTCTGATTTGATGGCAAAAGCCCTGAATGGTATGAGTGACAGTGATCAGAATTTGCTGCTGACGCTTATCTCTATGGCATTTGTTCAGAACCGTCGCCCTGATGTTACTGAGGTGAGGCCTCAGTCTTTGGAGTGCGATGTGGTAAGATTCCAGAACAACAAAGAGAAGTGGGTGGCTCTCGTAGGCTTGCTTGACGGTTACCCATACGAGATATTCACAGGTCTTCAGGATGACGATGAAGGCATCATTCTCCCAAAGACTGTCACAAAGGGAAAAATTCTCAAGCAGGTGAATCCTGATGGCAGCAAGCGCTATGACTTCCAGTTTGAGAACAAACGTGGTTACAAGACTACCGTTGAGGGCCTGTCGGAGAAATTCAATCCGGAGTATTGGAATTATGCCAAGCTTATCAGTGGTGTACTGCGTTACAGGATGCCTTTGGAGCATGTCATAAAGCTCGTGAGCTCTTTGTCTCTTAAGGATGAGAGTATCAACACATGGAAGGTTGGTGTTGAGCGTGCGCTGAAGAAGTATATCCCAGGCGTACACGATGATAGTGATAATGAAAGTGAATAAGTAATCTCCATGCAGCTGACGGAAAGCTATATATGCCTGCACGAAATGAGGTTTCACGCCTTTCATGGTGTGATGCCGCAGGAGCGCAGGGTAGGGGGTGATTTCCTGGTGAGCCTTAAGGTGGGCTATCCTATTTCGAAGGCCATGGGCAGTGATGATGTTGCCGACACTCTGAACTACGCAGAACTTTATGAACTGGTAAGACGAGAGATGTCGCAGCCGTCGAGCCTTCTGGAGCATGTCGTGGGCAGAATCGCAGAGGCAATCGAGAAGGCTTTTCCTGATGTGACATCTGCAGAGATTAGGATTTCGAAAGTTAATCCTCCCATGGGTTCTGACAGCAAAGGTGCTGAGGTCGTGGGCAGATTTATAAAATGAAGAATATAAGATATATACTTGGAATATTGTTGTTGGGCGTGGCAATGTCTCTGACTGCGGCCAATAAGAAGTTTACTCTGGTGATTGATGCCGGACATGGAGGTGGCGATACCGGTGCCATCGGAAAGGGTAAGGTGAAGGAGAAAGACCTGACGCTGAAGTTCGCCCTCGCCTTCGGAAAACTGGTGGAGAAGAGTTGTCCTGACGTAAAGGTGATTTACACCAGAAAGACGGATAGGTTCGTCGAACTGTATAAGCGTGCGGAAATTGCCAACAACAACAAGGCTGACTTGTTTATCTCCGTACATATCAATGCTGTTCCAAAGGGCCATATCGTAAGAGGTTTTCAGACGTATACCCTTGGCAAGAGCCGCCGCACTGGTAAGAACACCGGAGTGCTGGAGAACCTGGAGGTGGCAAAGCGTGAGAATGCAGTTATACTGAAGGAGAAGGACTATAAGAACAACTATATGGGTTTCGACCCGAACTCTCCTGAAGGTGACATTATCTTTGAGTTTATTCAGGGCAAGAATATGGACATGAGTATCGAACTGGCCAAGTATATGCAGAAATATGTGTGTCAGGCTACAGGTCGTAAGGATATGGGTGCCCATCAGGATAATCTCGCAGTACTCCGTCTCACTTCAATGCCAGGATGCCTGATAGAGCTGGGATTCATCTCTACACCCGATGAGGAACAATACATGAACTCCTCGCTTGCCACAGAGCAGTATGCCAGAGGAATATATAATGCCTTTATTTCATATAAGCGTCGATATAGGGGTGGCAACAACACGCCTATAATGGCTGGGCCGGAAGTGAAGAGTGAAAAAGTGACTATCCCTCAGGTGGTGCCTCAGAAACAGAAGGAGGAAGAGGCTCCAAAGAAGGAGGTGAAGCCTAAGGCAGAAGAGAAACAGAAACCTGTAGAGAAGGAAAAGCCAGAAAAGCCTGACAGTGCGGCAGTCAACAGTCAGCCTGTCACTGAGAAAACTGATAACTTAGATAAATCCGGCAGCTCTGGGAAATCTGAGGTGGCTCAGAAGAATGACAATTCCGTATCAGAGCCTGAGACTGTCGAGAAGTCTGATGCTCCTGTATTCAAGGTGCAGATACTCGTAGCTGCCAAGAAGCTCTCTGCCACCGATTACAGGCTGAAAGGGGTCAAGGATGCTGTTTTCTATCAGGAAAACGGAATGTGTAAATATACGGTAGGCAGTTCTACTGACTATAACGAGATATATCGTCTTCGCAAGACACTGCTTGACAAGTTCCCTGAGGCATTCATCATTGCTTTCAAGGGTGATCAGCGTGTGAATGTGCAGGAGGCAATTAGGGAATTTAAGAATAACAAGAATAAGAGATAGTATGATGAAGTACTTTACAAAGGAAGTGCAGATAGCACTCGTGGCAATATTGGGTATTGTGGTGTTGTTCTTCGGAATGAAGTTCCTCAAGGGACTCACCGTGTTCTCTTCTGATGACAATTATTTTGTAGTGTTCTCCGATGTCAGCGGACTTGCTGCCTCTAGTCCTGTATATGCCAACGGCTTCCGGGTGGGAGTAGTAGAGGACGTCATCTATGACTATGACACTCGGAACCAGATTGTCGCAAAGGTGGGACTCAACAAGCAGCTACGCTTGCCAAAGGGCTCTTCGGCAGAGATATCCAGTGACCTCCTTGGAAACGTGAAGCTGGAACTCGTCTTCGGACCTAATCCCGTAGACCTCCTCGCACCTGGTGATACTATCTCTGGCGGCAAGCAGCAGGGGATTATGGGCAAGGCTGAGAAGATCATACCTAATCTTGAAAAGATGCTGCCAAAGATTGACTCTATACTGGCTAGCGTCAATTATCTGTTGGCTGATCCCGCCATTGCCAGCTCGCTCCACAACGTGGATCATATCACGTCTAACCTCATAACGACCACCAGCGAGCTGAACCGCCTTACTGCCAGTTTGAACAAGCAGATGCCTGGTATGATGGAGAAGGCTGACGGAGTGCTGAGCAATACTGAGACCATAACAAAGAATATCAGTGAACTGGATATCGCAATGACCTTGGCAAAGGTGAACAGCACCCTACAGAACGTAGAGGAGTTGACGGCCAAGCTGAACAGCAGCGAGGGCACTGTGGGACTCCTCCTGCGCGATCCGGAACTATACCGTAACCTTACTTCAACGATGAGCCATACCGACTCTCTGATCATGGATCTGAAGGCTCATCCGATGAGGTATGTTCACTTCTCACTTTTTGGAAGAAAAGAGCGTTAATTGGATTTTGTCTAAATAAGGAGAAATGCACATTGTGCTTAGACACAGTTTGCGCAATCCCCCTTGTAATGGAGGTTTGACGAAATACCACAGTTGGGAGAATTGTCTGTCAGAAATTGTTGATAAAACGGGTGTAACCTATTGCATAATAGGAACTTCGAAACTGAAAAATGCTTTCTTTTGATACTTTAGACGTGAAACATTTCAATCCCCCACTTTTATAGCGAGTTACGATATTTGTACACACGTTTACGGGTTTTCATGCATTTTGTTATTTCAAAAATTTTTGCGAACTTTGCACTCGAAAACAACGATGAACTATAAAGTCGTTGCAATTAACGAACAAAACGAAATTATAAATAATAAATAGTCGCCAATGTCAAAAAGTCATAAGGCGCTGTGGGATGAATGCCTCACAATAATAAAGGCAAACGTCACAGAGCAACAGTTTAAAACGTGGTTTGCACCGATCGTCTTCGAGTCGTACTCTGAGGATGAGCACACCCTGCTGGTGCAAGTTCCAAGCTCGTATGTCTATGAGTTCCTGGAGCAGTACTACGTCGGCCTTATGAGCAAGGTTCTCCAGCGCGTATATAATAATAAGGTGGTGCTTCGCTACCGTATCGTTACGGATAAGACCAATAAGATTTCCCAGGAAGTGGAGAGTGACGGTCCTTCCGCTGTGGAGAATCCCCAGCCGATGACGCGCGGCAACAAGGCTCCTACGACCTTGGATGCGGCTGTGCCTCAGGGACTCAACCCGCAGCTCGACCCGAAGAAGACGTTCGCTACTTTCATAGAGGGCGATTCCAACAAGCTGCCACGCACCGTGGGACTGTCCATCGGTGAGCATCCGGGAAAGTCTACCTTCAATCCTTTCTTCCTCTATGGTCCTTCAGGATGCGGTAAGACTCATCTGATTAATGCCATAGGAGTGAGATGCAAGGAGATGTATCCTCAGAAGAGGGTGCTCTACGTCAGTGCACGTCTCTTCCAGGTGCAGTTTACCGATGCCGTGCGACAGAACCGCACTAACGACTTCATCAACTTCTATCAGTCTATCGACGTGCTGATAGTGGATGATATCCAGGAGTGGGCAAATGCGCCTAAGACTCTTGACACGTTCTTCCACATCTTCGATCATCTCTTCCGTATCGGGAAGCAGATCATACTGGCCAGCGACCGCCCGCCCGTGGATCTTCAGGGTGTCAAGGACCGCCTGCTGACCCGCTTCTCCTGCGGACTTATCGCTGAGCTCGAGAAGCCTAACGTTAAGCTCTGTGTGGACATCCTGAATGCCAAGTGTCGCCGCGACGGTCTTAAGATTCCTGATGACGTCATCTGTTTCGTGGCTGAGACGGCCAATGGCAGTGTTCGCGACCTTGAGGGTGTGGTAAACTCTCTGATGGCTTATTCTATCGTCTACAATTCGAATATCGACATGCGGCTTGCCGAGCGAGTAATAAAGAGAGCCGTAAAGGTTGACAATCACCCGCTTACCGTCGACGATATTCTCGATAAGGTATGCAGCCACTATAATGTAGAGCAGCGATTCGTGTTCAGCAAGAGCCGTCGTCGCGATTATGTCCAGGTGCGACAGATATCAATGTACCTCGCATCGAAGTACACCAAGATGCCTGCAGGGCGTATCGGGCAGCTAATAGGCAACCGTGATCACTCTACCGTGATACATAGCTGCAATACCGTTGAGAAGCGTCTGAAAGTAGACAAGGCCTTCTATGCCGAGATAAGCAGTATTGAGAATTCTTTCAAGCTTAAGAAATAACTCTGCCTTATTCTGAAACGACCCTGCCTTATCTGACCGATAAGGCAGGGTTGTTTATATGATGATATCCAGTTAGATATTGATGTTGAAACCTGCAATGAGCCATCTGCCGGGCTGCTCCACCAGACCGTAGTCGTGATACTTCGTATCGAAGGTGTTGTTCGATTCTACATACACCTTCCACCAGTCATGCTGGTAGGTCATGCGGGCGTCCACCAGGGCATAGGGCTTGTAGTCGATGGTTTGTCCGTCGAAGTCGGTATAGCTTCCCACGCGGTCCTGCCACCTGAGGTTCAGCCCCAGTGTCAGCCCCTTCATCAGCTTGAGCTGTGCGTTTGCCACGAGCTTATGGCGCAGATACTCCAGCGCATACTGTGATACGATGTTGGCCTCCTGCTCCTTGTCCTGATTGATGTAGCTGTAGCTTACTGTGCATTGTGCGTTGCGCAAGGTGCATCTCACGCTTGTCTCGATGCCGATGCTGTTGATCTTTGTGTGGTTCACGCTCTGCCACACGGCCTCGTCGCCTTTCGATGTGTCCATTATCCAGTCTATCATGTTCTTTCCGTGATGATACCAGAAGGCACACTTCACGGTGAATACCGACCATTGTCCGTTGGCTCCTATCTCAACAGCCTGCATCTCCTCGGGCTTCAGGTGAGGGTCTGCGCTGTAGCCCTGCAGCTTGTAGTACATCTCAGTGAATGAAGGCATTCGCAGTGAGGTGTTGTACGAGGCATGCAGCTTGATGTTGTCAGCAGGTCGGTAGCTGACGTCTATTCCGGGATAGACGGTCATGTTCATGTTGCTCCACGTGTTCTTCACGGCCACGAGTCCTGCCGACAGTGTTAGTCGGTTGAGCAGCAGGTTGTGCTCCAGATATCCGCTGATGTTCGTGCGGTTCAGTCCGAGGGTGTAGTCTCTGTCCGTTCCGCTGATATGATGTGTCCGTGCAAGCGGTTCTCCAAGATTTCCGCTCACGAGGTCCTCGTTGCGCACTTCGGCACCGAAGGCGGTGCGTCCTGCCTGCCAGTCGAAATAGCTGCTGATGTTCACGCCATACACGTCTGTGCGGTTATAGTTGAACTTCATCTTCTCCGGCTGGTGGCGATATCCCTCATAGCGGTCTCTGTTCTGGTTCCAGTAGATGCTTGGTGCAAAGTGCAGGCGTCCCACCTTCGTCTCGCCCTGTATTGCCGAATATATCTTCGTAGTGTGCTCATATTGGTTGTCTGCCTTCCACTTAGGCGAGGCGTAGAATGTGCCTGAGCCCCATCCCTTGTCAGCGATGCCAAGATGCCAGTGCAGCCTTACGTTCTTGTCCTCATACTGCCCCTGATAGAAAGCCTTCGACCCACTGAAGTCAGTGTTATGGTTGCCAGCACTGCTGTGGCTCCATCCATCACTCCGGGAGTAATTGGCTGAGAGGCTGTGGCTTGTGGAATGTGGAATTGTACTTGTGGAATGTGGAATGGTACTTGTGGAATGTGGAAGGTGGAATGTGGAATGAGAATACCTGATGCCAGCATTGCCATAGCCGTAGCTGCCTCCCTCTGCATGAATATGAAGGCGGTTTTCATGAGAATTTCCTTGTGGATTATCATTCCTCATTCTTGCGTCCCTTCGGTAGCAAGCGGCAAGCCGATTACCACCTTCCACATTCCTCATTCCACATT
>DGTJ01000043.1:20005-28247 GCA_002393725.1 Prevotella sp. UBA4339
CCACATTCCACATTCCTCATTCCACGACTATCCTGCGTCACGATATTTATCGCTCCCACGAGCGATGACGTACCGTAGATTCTTCCTGCCGGACCTTCGAGCACCTCGATCCTTACTATCTCGCTCAGGTCGACGGGCAGGTCCATGGCGTTGTGGCCCGTCTGAGGGTCACAGATGTTGATGCCGTTAAGTAGCAGGATAATCTGGTCGGATGTGCCTCCTCGTATAGAGATGTCGGTCTGGGCTCCAATAGGTCCTCGCTGACGGACATCTACGCCTACGGCGTATTTAAGTAGGTCGTTAACACTTTGTACCGGGGCCTGCGCAATATCTGCACGGTCCAGTACAGTTACCATTCTCGCAGCCTGACTCTTCGTCAGGGGCGCCCTCGAGCCGGTCACACTGACCTCCTCGAGCATCATCTCGCGAGCCGTTGTCATTGAGGCAGAGTCGGTCACCACGGGATTGGTGGAGACACTCTCTGCTGAGGCATAGGTCAGTGTGGCTACTGAGAGCACACTGCACACTACCTCCTTTCCCAGACAGGCGAAAAGCGAGTAGCCCTTGTTTCCGAAATGACGGAACACCAGGACTTGGCGCTTAATGAAACTTTTTTTGTACATAAATTAGTAAAACAACGGATTGTACCGTTATGCCTTGATATAGTCTACGAATGAATATTCGTACTCGTGTCGTTCGTCGATAGGATGGTCCTCACGTCTCTCCTCTTTCCAGTCGTCATATGGCGGAAAGAAAGTGTCTGCCTTCTCTGGTGTGTCGTTTACCTCAGTGAGACAGAGTCTGTCGGCCATCTTCAGTGCCTGGCGGTACACGCTGGCACCACCTATTATATATATATCCTCATCGGGAGTGCAGTGGCTTAGAGCCTCTTCGAGCGACGTATACACATCGCAGCCTGGCAACTCCTTCGTGCTGCGGCTCAGCACGATGTTCCTACGGTTGGGCAGGGCTCCCTTGGGCAGCGACAGGAATGTGTTGCGCCCCATGACGATAGTATGCCCCGTGGTTAGTGCCTTGAAGCGCTTCAGGTCGTTCGGAAGCCAGTAGATCAACTTGTTCTCATAACCGATGGCTCTGTTCTTGGCCACAGCCGCTATTATAGTAATCATAATTCCTAATTCCTTATTTCTAATTCTTGGTTATACCGAAACTTCCGCCTTGATATGTGGATGCGGGTCATAGCCCGTGAGCTCGAAGTCCTCGTACTTGAAGTCGAAGAGATTCTTCACGTCGGGATTGAGTATCATCTTTGGCAGAGGACGAGGCTCACGGGTGAGTTGGAGCCTGGCCTGCTCTATATGGTTCAGATAGAGGTGGGTGTCGCCAGTGGTGTGGATGAAGTCGCCTGCCTTGTAGCCCGTCACCTGAGCCATCATCTGGAGCAGCAGGGCATAGCTGGCGATGTTGAACGGCACTCCAAGGAAGGTGTCTGCACTGCGTTGATAGAGCTGGAGTGACAGACGGTCACCGGCCACATAGAACTGGAAGATTGTGTGGCATGGGGGCAGGGCCATCTGGTTTACTTCTGCGACGTTCCATGCTGACACAATCATACGTCGGGAGTTGGGGTTGTTCTTCAGCTGGTCAAGCACGTACTGTATCTGGTCTATCGTCCCTCCGTTGTAGTCGGGCCACGAGCGCCACTGGTGACCATAGACGGGACCCAGCTCGCCGTTCTCGTCTGCCCACTCGTTCCAGATGCGCACACCGTGCTCCTGGAGGTACTTCACGTTGGTGTCGCCTTTCAGAAACCATAGCAGTTCGTAGATGATGCTCTTCAGATGTAGCTTCTTTGTGGTCAACAGGGGGAATCCGTCGTCGAGGTTATATCTCGACTGGGTACCGAAGATACTTATAGTGCCTGTTCCTGTGCGGTCGCCTTTCTCGGTGCCTTCAGTGAGGATGCGGTTCAGAATTTCAAGATACTGTTTCATATTTTGACAGATAGACGATTAGACAATTAGAAATTTAGACAGTTAGACATCTAAACGATGATATGGGGAGGGGAGGAGGGGAGATGGGTGGACTTGATACGCCAAGGCTTGGGGTAAAGGTTGTTGGCACGGTTGCCAATGTTCTTTACAGGACCAAGGGCATGACCTTCGTAGGTCACAGTGATATGCCCCTTGGGGGCGTCAGAGGGAAGGACAATGGCCTCGCCACGGAGGTATTTCAAAACTTCGGGGTAGGTGAGGTCGTAACAGGGGAAATCTCCCTGGGGAAGGTCGGACTCAAGCACCTTGAGTTTTGAGATGAATGGGGCGAGGGGCTTTGATTTTGATGGGTCGATGGACTTTGACTTTGATGGGGCAGGGACTTCGGTAGGCAGTTCTCCGCTTTTGCGTATTGCACAGATGAAGAGGCCTTCGCCTTTAGTTATTCCCGGGATGAAACGATAGACGGGGGCATCGAAGCCTTTAAGCAGTGAACCGGTGATGTTCCATTCTGGATCCGTCGGGATGTCGAGTATCTCGGCATCATATTCGTCGATAATCCAACGCACGTTCTCCTCGTTCTCTTTTGTATTAAATGTACACGTACTATAAATTAATATTCCTCCGGGATTGAGACACTCCCATGCATCGGCAACTATCTCGCGCTGCAGACGCCAGCATTTCTCCACGTTCTGCAGACTCCACTCACCGATGGTGGCGGGGTCTTTACGGAACATTCCTTCTCCAGAACAAGGCACGTCGCAGATGATGATGTCAAACCTCGCCTTCGCCTTACGGAAGTCGCGTGGGTAGTTGTTGGTGACGATGCAGTTAGGGTAGCCCCATTTCGTGATGTTCTCCAGGAGGATCTGTGCCCTGTTTGGTATCGGTTCGTTGCTTACCATCAGGCTCCCTTCCGGCATGACGCTGATGGCGGCAGTGGATTTGCCCCCTGGGGCAGCGCAGAGGTCGAGGAGGGATAATTTTCGAGGAAGGAGGTCTTTTCGAGGAAGGAGGTCTTTTCGAGGAAGGAGGAAGGAGTAAGGAGGAAGGAGAATACCTTGTAGGGTCCGGAGAATGTGGGTGATGAACATTGAGGATGCTTCTTGTACATAATAGCATCCTGCATGAAAAAGAGGGTCAAAGGTGAACTGCGGCCTCCCCTGAAGATAATACCCCTCCTCGCACCAAGGCACCCTCACTAAATGACTGTCGCTTTGTGATATATCGTTTTTTAATATGTCGCTTTGTGACATAGTTATCTCCCTATCTGAAATTTCCGCATCAGGAGTATTCTCCTTCCTCCTTCCTCCTTCCTCCTTCCTCGAAAATCCCTCTTTCCTCGAAAACTCTCCCTTCCTCCTATTCACCCTCACACTCACCGGAGCCTCCTCTTCGAAAGCTCCAAGATAGCGATTAAAGCGCTCTTCGCCCATTAATTGCCGTGTCTGCTGGATAAACTCCTCTGGTAAATTTGACATTTGCTCTGCAAAATTACAAAAAAAGCCACAGATTACGCTGATTATTTGCCAAATAATTAATAACTTTGCAACTAATTCGTGATTTCTCACGTCAAATGGATGTAGAAAATTAAAAATCAAGAGATATGAAAAAGTATTTAATAGCAATCGCCATTATGCTCGCAATCGGTATCAATGCCGATGCAGCATCGCAGAAGCACCGTCATAGCCAACAGGCTGCAGAACTGGTGGATTCTGCCCAAAAAGCCAATGAGACAATCGAGGCCTTTTCTGATACCACATCAGCAGCTAATGCTGACCAGCAGGATGAGTATGTTGAATATCAAACCGACCTCACCAAGGAGGAGGCTCAGGCAGTAAAGGAACTCCTCGATGGAGTAGGAGGGATGTTCGCCCCGTGGGCTTTGGTCAGCATCGTGACCATCGTCATCCTGTTCCTCATCGCCCCACTGCTTATCATACTGGTGATCTTCTACTTCGTAAACAAGAACCGGAAGGAGAAATACAAGTTGGCGCAGATGGCTATCCAGAACGGTCAGCCCATTCCCAATGAGATTCTCGACAAAGCACAGAATCCAGTTGTCAATGATGACTATGAAAAGGGTCTTCGACAGATGTTCGTAGGTGTTGGCCTCGCCATATTCCTGGGCATTGTCATCGGCAAACTGGGTATTGGCATCGGTGCTCTCGTGTTCTTCGTAGGTCTGGGTAAGTGGTATGTGGCCCGCGAGGCACGTAACAATAATCCCGGCAATAACAACAATATCAATAACGATTTAAATCAATTATAGGATTATGACAAAGAGATTAATGCGTTCCGACGACAGAGTGTTTGCAGGTGTTTGCGGCGGTATTGCCGAGTATCTCGATTTCGACCCGGTGATGGTGAGGATAGCTTATGCTTTCCTGACGCTGTTCACGGCCTTCAGCGGACTGATATTCTACCTCGTACTGTGGCTCGTGATGCCAGAGAAGAACAGACTGTAGCAACACTCAACGAGTATGCCAGAGTTCAGCGACATAGCCTTGGTGACACAGGTGGCTGTATTCCACAACAGGCGGGCCTTCGACCAACTTGTTAGGAAGTATCAGTCACCCGTACGCAGGTTCTTTCTGAACCAGACACTGGGCGATGAGCAGCTGAGCGACGACCTGGCACAAGAGACGTTCATCAAGGCATATACCAGCATAGCAAAGTTCAAGGGCATATCGAGCTTCTCCACGTGGCTCTTCCGGATAGCATACAATGTGTTCTACGACGAGATGCGTTGTCGGAAGCATACTACTGATGACATCGACACTCCTGCTATTGCCAGGATGGCATCCACTACTGGTGATGCAGGACTGAAGATGGATGTCTACAGCGCCTTGTCGCAGCTTAAGGATGTAGAGCGCACATGCATCACCCTTCAGCTTATCGACGGGTATCCTATCGACAAGATCAGTGAGATCACCGGTATTCCGGAAAACACGGTGAAGTCGCATCTGCGTCGGGGAAAGGAAAAACTTACTGACTACTTAAAAGAAAACGGATATGACAGATAAAGACAATTTATTACTGGAAGGCTTCTTCAAGGAGGCTGCCCGGCAGCAGATAGCAGATGACGGCTTCTCTGAGCGGGTGATGACTGCTGTCGACGAATCAATGAGGATGAACCGCAGATACACTCTCTACATCCATCTGTGGACTCTGTTCTGCATCGTGGTAGCTGTGATACTGTTCTTCGTGGCGGGTGGAACGGATATGCTCAAGGCGAGCATCTGGTCGCTGCTTCACACTGCCTTCACGTGGCTAAGCGTGTTCATCAGGGTAGCACCTACTACTGAGATTCATCTTGATCCTGTGGCTCTGATTCTGGCAGCTGGCTTCTTATTAGTTTTCCTGCCTTATCAAATAGCCCGTAAGTTGTACGCAATACTCTGAACTCCGTGCGTCGGTTCAGCTGGTTGCACTGTTCCTGCTGCTCTTCGGGCAGTGTGGCGATGTAGGCCTCTGTCAGCACGTCGCCCTCCTTCAGGAACGGGAATCTCTCCGCCACCTTCTTCTTGATCTTCTTCGGCATACCCTCACCGTAGCCCTTTGGCGTCAGTCGGTCAGCGGCGATGCCGTGTTCTATGAGATATCGCACCACGCTCTCAGCCCTCCGTTGCGAGAGCCTCTCGTTGTATCTGTCTGAACCCTTATAGTCGGTATGTGCCGACAGCTCGATGGTCACGTGCGGGTTGTCGTTGAGCAGTTTCACCAGCTCGTCGAGGGCTGTGGCTGACTCTGGTCGAAGCGTCGCCTTGTCGAAGTCGTAGAATATATTCTCTATCAGCACCGGTGCCGATATGTTTGCCAGGGGGAACTGCAGCACATACTCCTGCGATTCCTTCACCGGTTCCACGCGCAGCTGCTGCTGATGGTTAAGAAATCCCTTGCAAGTGCCCAGCAACACGTAGTCTACACCCGGCTTTATCTCCTGTGTGAACGATCCGTCGCCCTTCACGCTGAGCCTGAGGTTCGTTCCGTCGTTGCCCACCATATACACCTGAGCCGCTGGCAGTTCATATCCGTCCTGTTCATACACCCATCCCTTCACCGTCTGCACAATCTCCGGATTAAAGAAACTGTAGATATGATCCATTCCCCTGTTGTCCCCTCTGTTTGACGAGAAGAACCCCTTATTGAGCAGTCCCTCAAACGTCATTCCGAAGTCATCCCCCTGCGAATTCAGTGGAAATCCCGGATGCACTATCTGTATATTCCCGCTCCCCAGTTTATCTCCGCTATTATCATCACTCAGAGTATTCTCCTTCCTCGAAAAATCCTCCTTCCTCGCCTTCACGAAGAAAACATCCAGTCCCCCCATTCCCGGATGTCCATTGCTCGAGAAATAGAAATCCCCGTTGGGTCTGAACGTCGGGAACATCTCATCACCTTCAGTGTTTATCTCCGGTCCGAGGTTCTCTATTGCCGCGGTCTCAGTACTTGACAGCAGCATGCAGCGCCAGATATCCAGTCCACCCTGTCCTCCTGGCATGTCACTTACGAAGTAGAGCCACTGTCCGTCGGGCGACACGGCAGGATGTGCAAAGCTCGACAGTGTGTCGTTTGATATCTTCAGTTCCGTTGGTTTGCTCCATGCTGCATCCGTGCGTTGCGACACCATGATAGTGGCATATCGAGGGTAGGTCGGGTCTGTCGTGCACTGTGTGAGGTACATCGTCTTCCCGTCTGGCGAGAAGCAGCATGCCCCCTCTTCGAAGGTGGAGTTCAGCTCTGAGTCGATGCTCTGTGGCTTGCCCCATTTGCCCTTGTCGTCTTTCTGCGAGAAGAATATGTCTGCTGCCATCATGCCCGTGATGCCGCTTAGCTCGTCGCCTTGTGCCTGATTGCGTGTTGAGGTGAAGAAGAGCTGGTCGTTGTCTTCACCGCCAAGCATCGGTGAGTAGTCGTCGCGTCGCGAGTTGAAGATGTCCATGCGCTTCACGGTATATGCCGAGCCGTCCTTCTTCCACTGCGGGGCTTTGGTGGCTGACTCGAGGCCGTTCCTTGCCAACTGACTGTCGGGCATGCTGTCTATGGCTGCACGGAAGTTCTTTGCTGCCTCCTTATAGTTGCCGTTCTTCATCAGCTGCTGAGCCAGCCGTAGGTGCGTCAGCGAGTCTGCCTGCTTATAGCGTATCACGTTCTTGTAGGCTGTGATGGCCTTGGTGGTACTGTTTATCCTACGATAGCTCTCTGCCATCCTTGCTGCCAGCAGTCCTCTCATCTCCTTCTCCTTCGAAGGGGTCTTGGCGTAGGCCTTGCGGTATTGCGCTGCTGCGTCGTAGTATTCTCCGATGGCATAGTACTTCTCTGCCTTCTTCAATTCCTGGTCAGCCCCACAGCCTGTTACCGCTGCGGATGCTATTATTGCCATTATGAGATACAGATACTTGTGCATACCATATATTATAACGGAAGGGCAGGCTTTTTATTGCCTGCCTCCTTTATGTTATTTCCTGTTACCCTGACTTATTTCTTCGGTTTCTTCTTTGTCTCCTCTTCGGTATTGACGGTCGTGACGCGGCGGTTGCTGTTGTCGCACATCACGTCGCGTACAATGTCCGACACCTGCTGCTTCAGTTCACTGATAAACTGTCCGGCATCGTATTTCTGATGTTCTATGTCTCGCAGTTTCTTCTCCCAGATGCCGGTGAGCTCACAACTCTTGAGCAGTTCCTCGCGTATCAGGTCGATAAGCTCGATGCCCGTAGGAGTAGCCACAAGGCGCTTGCGCTCCCTGCGGATATAGTGCCGCTTGAAGAGGGTCTCGATGATGGATGCCCGTGATGAAGGGCGCCCGATGCCGTTCTCCTTCATCGCGGCTCGCAGGGTCTCGTCCTCAACGAACTTACCTGCAGTCTCCATCGCACGGAGCAGTGTGGCCTCAGTATAGAAAGGTGGTGGAGTAGTCCACTTCTCTGTGAGTGTGGGCTTGTGGTCGCCGCTCTCGCCTTTCACGAATGTCGGAAGGGTACGCTCGGGGTCAGCTGATTTCTCTGGGTTCTCGGATGATTCGGATGCTTCCTGGCTATCGGCTTTCTTCTCGGGGTTTACCACTCTCCAGCCCGGATCGAGAATCTCCTTACCGGTCACCTTGAACTCTACGGTCTCTTCCTTTGTGTCGCCTTGTACTTCTCCCAGCACTGTGGTGGTGGAGAACCTGCAGTCGGGCAGGAACACGGCAATAAACCTCCTTGCCACGAGGTCGAACACCTTGCGCTCGGCATCGCTGAGGTTCTGGGGGATGACTCCTGTGGGGATGATGGCGTGGTGGT
>DGTJ01000092.1:0-546 GCA_002393725.1 Prevotella sp. UBA4339
TGTTTCTTGCTTGTAAAAGTGATTGGGGGATAGACATAGACATTGTTCATTTCCATGTACTGGATACTATCACCATTCTCCAATACCTTGCCCACCTTCACCATCGGCACGAAGGTAGGACTGTCATAGTCCACCTCCTTACGCTGCTGTTGGGTATTCTGTGCAAAAGCAGTGGTTGTCACCAGTAACAGGAATGTCAATATCAGTTGTCGCATACCTCATTAAATATAATTATATTCCCCGTTCAGCCCAGTCGCCTCTGTCGAGATTGCGGTAGCCAATAGCCTCGGCAATATGTTGAGACTCCACCTTCTCTGAGCCTGCAAGGTCGGCAATGGTACGAGCCACCTTCAAGATGCGGTTATAAGCACGGGCAGAGAGTTTCAGACGCTCCATAGCCATGCGAAGCATATCCAAGGAGGCGGCATCTGGTTCTGCAAATTCATGGAGCATACGCTCCGTCATCATCGCATTGGAGTAAATACCTTTGTAGGATTTAAAGCGTTCCTCCTGTATTTTACGAGCCTTGATGACCCGCTGGCGAAT
>DGTJ01000092.1:711-5737 GCA_002393725.1 Prevotella sp. UBA4339
CCGCTGATTTTGTTCATATAGCGTTGTATCTGTCCTGGAGTGCAGGCACAATGGTGGGTAGGGTCACCATAATAGCCACAGGGACAGGGGTTCATGGAGGCTATCAGCATGAACGAACAGGGATACTCTACATTATACTTTGCACGACTAATCGTAATCTTGCGGTCTTCGAGTGGCTGGCGCAACACTTCCAGTACGGAGCGAGCCAATTCAGGCATTTCATCTAAGAAGAGGACTCCATTATGTGCAAGACTGATTTCGCCTGGTTGCGGATTGGTACCACCACCCACCAATGCTACTTGTGAGATGGTGTGGTGAGGTGCACGGAATGGTCGCTGGGAAATCAGACTGGTGTCACGTGACAACTTGCCTGCCACACTATGAATCTGTGTTGTTTCCAGACTCTCACTCAACGACAGTGGTGGAAGAATACTCGGCAACCGTTTAGCAAGCATGGACTTACCGCTACCTGGCGGACCGATCATAATCAAATTATGACCGCCGGCTGCTGCTACCTCCAGTGCACGTTTCACACTTTCTTGTCCACGTACGTCGGCAAAGTCGAGTTCAAAGACATCCTGTTGTTCATAAAACTCGCGCCGGGTATCTATCCTGGTGGGCGCTATGGTTGCATCGCCATTGAAGAATTTGATGACATCCATTAATGTCTCCATACCGAAGACATCCAACTGGTTCACGACAGCAGCCTCACGGATGTTCTGCTTGGGAACTATCAGTCCCTTGAAATGTTCGGCACGGGCTTTGATGGCTATCGGCAATGCACCGCGAACAGGCTGGAGCCGTCCGTCCAGTCCCAGTTCTCCCACCATCATATATTTGTCCAAATCATCGCTGGTCACCTTACCATTAGCAGCCAGAATACCGATAGCCAATGGCAGGTCATAGCTGCTGCCCTCTTTCTTGATATCAGCAGGTGAGAGATTGACGGTGATGTCCATGACGGGCATCTTGAATCCGTTATTCATCAATGCAGCCTTGATACGGTCGTAGCTTTCCTTAACAGCAGTATCAGCAAGACCTGTGAGATGAAACTGGACACCTCGCGTCATGCTGACTTCCACTTTCACGGTATGGACTTCCAATCCGTTAACGGCTGCACAAAACGTTTTTACCAGCATATAGCTATTGCATATCTTTATTAATCAGCTCGAGAAGTTTGTCAACCGCTTCCTCTTCGGGAATATTCTTCTCGACACATACTTTTTGCTTATAGAGACTGATTTTCCCTCTGCCGGCTCCAACATAACCGTAGTCGGCATCAGCCATTTCACCTGGGCCGTTGACGATGCACCCCATGATGCCGATTTTCAGTCCGACCAAATGACTGGTTGCAGCTTTAATACGGGCAATGGTCTCTTGCAAATTATAGAGTGTGCGTCCGCATCCAGGACAAGAGATATACTCGGTCTTGGTAAATTTGATACGGGCAGCCTGCAGGATAGCATCGGCAAGCGTCACGAGCTGTTGGTTGTCAGCTGTTGGCTGTTGGCTATTTAAGATGACCAGTTTCGTGGCCTTACGGTCAATGAGCAAGCCGCCTACTGCCATTGCTGCTTTCAACTGAAAGGTCTCCCAATCAGGGGCATCGAGGGTCAGCCTGATGGTGTCGTCTTTGATAGAAGCCTCAGCCTCTGCACGCAGTCGGGCACATTCTGCTATCATATCCACCAACTTGCGAGCCACAGGTATTTCGCACTCGGGTTCCTCACTTAAAGAAACACGGATGGTGTCGCCAATACCTTCTGTCAGCAGTGCACCGATACCTACTGCCGATTTAATTCTGCCATCTTCTCCCTCGCCAGCCTCAGTCACACCCAAATGCAACGGATAATGCATATCCTCTTTATCCATGGTTTCTACCAAAAGGCGGACCGTTGTTACCATGACCACTGTATTACTGGCTTTGATGCTGATAACAATATCATTGAAATGCTCACGCCTGCAGATACGCAGGAACTCCATGCAACTTTCTACAATGCCTTCAGGTGTATCGCCATAGCGCGACATGATTCGATCGCTGAGCGAACCATGGTTCACTCCAATACGCACAGCAGTATGGTGTTCCTTACATATATTTAGGAACGGTATGAGTTTGGCTTCTATCTTTTTCAGCTCTTCAGCATACTCTTCGTCGGTATATTCCAAGTGTTTGAACACACGACCTGGGTCAACATAGTTGCCAGGATTGATACGCACCTTTTCACAATACTGTGCTGCGACATCCGCCACATGAGCCGTGAAATGCACATCAGCCACCAAAGGCGTATTGTAACCGTCAGCCTTCAGTCGCGCTGAGATATTCTTCATGTTTTCTGCCTCACGTGTACCCTGCGTGGTAAAACGAACCAGTTCACCACCGGCATCAATGATTCGCTTAGCCTGAGCCACACATCCTTCCGTATCATTGGTATCAGTGGTAGCCATCGACTGGATACGAATAGGGTTATTGCCGCCTATTTCTATGTTGCCGACACGTGTGACAGATGAGATTCTTCTTTGGTAGTTCATTTAATTCGTCTTGTATTGAAACTTTATTTCGGCTAATTCCTGATTGGCTTTCTCTATCTTAGCCTTCAAGCCACTCTTGTATTCACTCAGTCGCTGAGCGATAGCCTCATCACTCAATGCCAACATCTCTACGGCCAGGATGGCAGCATTCTGTGCACCATTCACACCGACGGTGGCAACAGGAATACCTGGAGGCATTTGGATAATTGACAACATGGCATCTAATCCGTCCAACATTCCTTTGATGGGAACACCGATCACCGGAAGGGTCGTAGAGGCAGCTATCACACCAGGCAGTGCAGCGGCCATACCGGCAGCGGCAATGATGACACGGATGCCACGACTCTTGGCATTTCGTGCAAACTCCTCAACAGCTTCAGGGGTTCGGTGAGCTGAGAGTGCATTGACTTCAAACGGAACCTGCATCTCGTCCAAAAGTTTGCAGGCTTTTTCCATAACGGGCAGATCGCTTGTACTGCCCATGATGATACTTACAATTGGTGTCATATATTTATTCGTTATTTCGTTATTTCGATATTTCGTTACTAAATGAAAAGAATAGATACCGCCGCACACACAAAGCCTACCCAGAAGCCTCCTACTACTTGCGACAGACTATGCTGGCGAAGTACCATACGACAGGTTCCTAAGATGCCAGCAACGATAAAGACAACACAGAGCCACCATACAGGATTGAAGCCGAGATATTCACCAAAGGCAAACAAAGCTCCGCCAACACCACCGATGGCTGCTGTATGGGTTGATATCTTCCACCATACATTAATCAGAGCACAGATAATCTGTACCATCAGCGCTGCTATCAGGATGGAGATAATGAAATGAGGAATATGCAGACGCATCATCACATAAATGCATGTGAAATAACATACAATAGAGAGTATGTAGGGCACCATGCGGCGTTCCCGTTGGCCCAACTCAATCAGACTCCACCCCTGATAGCGACGATAAAAATGAATCATCAAGGAAGGAAGCAGGATAGTGAAAAGATAGACCATGATGAGCACCTGTAACTTATACGCCCATGGGAAGATGTTCATATAGCTGAAAGTAAACAAGGCTACCATCCCGACGATGGGGAGGTAGAAAGGAGTGAAGAGTATGCTGATCACTCTTGCTGCTAATATCATTTGCTGCCTTGGTCTCATTTTCTTAATCTTGCAATGGGTATTCCTAATTGTTCGCGATATTTTGCCACCGTACGGCGTGCAATAGGATAGCCTTTTTCAGCCAACAGTTTTCCGAGTGCTTCATCACTGTATGGGTGCTGCTTGTCTTCTGCCTCTACAATGTCTTGAAGGGTTGCTTTAATCTCCCTGGTAGATAGTTCATCGCCCTCGGCAGTCACATAGCTGTCACTGAAGAAATGGCGCAAAGGGAATGTGCCCCATCGGGTCTGAGCGTATTTGGAGTTGCTGACTCGTGATACAGTGCTCAAGTCGAGTCCTGTCTTCTCTGCAATATCTTTCAATATCATGGGGCGGAGCAGTGCTTCGTCACCTTCCTCGAAATAGCGATGTTGCCACTGGATAATAGCCTTCATCGTGACAGTCAACGTGTGTTGTCTGGCTTTGATGGCCTCAATAAACCCCTGTGCTGCATCCACTTTCTTCTTGGTATAGAGCAGTGCCTCTTTCATCTGTCGGCTCATTTTCTCCTTATTGCCCTGATATTCCCGTAATGTATCTGAAAACGACTGCGAGACATGCAGTTCTGGCACATCACTCATATTCAGTTGGAAAGTCACCGTTCCGTCGTCTTGCGTGTCAATGATGAAATCGGGAGTAATCTGTTGGAGTGAACGTCCTACCGTCTCGCCCAACGAGGCACCTGGTTTTGGATTCAGTTTGCGCAATTCCCCTATCAGTGTCTCCGCCTGCAAGTCGCTCAACTGTAGCGCCTGTTGGATTTTCTGCCAGTGTTTCTTGGTAAAGGCTTCAAAATATTCCTTGACCACACGCTCCATCAAGTCGCGAAGATGAGAAGGGTCACGACGCTGAATCTGCAGTAACAGACATTCTTGAAGATTGCGGGCCCCTATTCCGGCAGGGTCAAACTCCTGCAAACGATGTAGTATTTTCTCTATCTCCCGAACAGAAGTGTCCAGATTGTGATAGATAGCCAGTTCGTCACAGATACTCTCAAGCGACTTACGCAGGAGTCCGTCCTCATCCAGCGACCCAATGAGATATTCCATGATGTCGCGCTCATGCTCATCCAGATTGGTCGTCCCCATCTGTTCTTTCAGCAAGTCATAGAAAGATTGCGAAGCTCCATATACTAACTCCTCACGCTCTTCCTGATAACTTTGTCCACCGTGATAGACAGGCAGTTCCTCATCGTCCCTGCCGATACTTTCCAGCGCAGCATCCAATGCTGATTGTCGCTCTTCCCGTTCGTAATCATCCGAGGGTTCTGGATTATCAGCGTCATCAAATGTTTCGGTATATTCCGAATCGTCGCCAGTACTGAGTTCTAA
>DGTJ01000080.1:0-2110 GCA_002393725.1 Prevotella sp. UBA4339
GGCGATAGCCTACACTTAATGCATCGCTCACGCAACGCTCACACTCTTCAGGGCTTACCAAAAATACACCGTAGCCCAATGTCGGCATCTGAACACCATTGTATAGTTTTATGTATTCCATATTATTCGTCGTTAATATCCTAAACCATTCAACCACTTCTCGACCTTTTTCTTTTCCGTACGCACCTCGTGACCGTAGATGCTGAAGCCCTTGGTGACATTTGCCCCAGGGAATGCTTCCTTCACATCCTCCACACAGTTGGCCAATCCAGAACCTTCGTGGGTGGTGAAAGGGATGACTGTCTTGCCTTTCAGGTCATTCGCGTGCTTCTTGAAGAATGTAAACATCACCTGTGGATAGGTGCCCCACCAGACCGGACCACCGATGAATACGGTATCGTACTTTGACAGATCTACGTCCCCCTCGTACTTAGGCAATTCACCTTTCTCGGCTTCTTCCTTCGCCAGCTTGATGAGTGGGTTATAAGCCATGCCGTCATACTTGTGGGTGACGATTTCAAACTGTTCAGCACCTGTCATTTCCGTGATGTAGTCGGCCACAATCTTCGTGTTGCCCACCTCAATGTTTCCTACTGCATAGTTGTCTCCCGCATGTGAGAAGAACACTACAATTGCCTTTCCGTCTTTTGCCATAACTGTTTTCCCGTTTGTCGTTGTTTGTTCATTTGCAGCAATCTCTTTCTTGCTGTTTCCACCGCATGCAGTGGAAACCAGCATACACAGAGCTGATGCAAGTATCAGTTTCAATGATTTACCCATATTATCCCAAAGTCTGATTCGTTGACCACTCAAAATGCTGCTCACGCTCACTGATCCACCAACGACCGTCAATCTTCTCGTATTTGTCATAGTAGCGTACTGCATGGGTAGTCAGCACATCCTTACCGTCCTGCTCTGTCACCAGCGTAGCCAGTGCATAGCAAGTACCTGTGGCATGAGTCTCGTCGATGAAATCCACACTCTGCTGACCGTTCATGTGGAAAGACACCTTAGCGGCACCGAAAGCCTTGTACTGACGGATCATGTCTTGCACGTCGTTTGCTGTCATGCCCAGCTTACCACCGAAATACACGTTCAGTTTGATGTCAGGACGGAAAATCTCAACGTAGCAGTCCTGGTTGTTCTTGTCACTCTCTGTAGCATAGAAGTCTACTAATGCCTTCAACTCCATGCGGTCTTGAATTCTGAAATCCATTATCTTATCGTTTTTAAGTTTCACGGTGCAAAGGTACGACGATTTCCTGATACTTTTGTTTCACAAATTGCTTCACAATTTTCACTTTTTACCCAAATCGTTCTTTTGTATATAAAATAATGTGTAATTTTGCGCAGTAAAACTGCGCGAACTTGCTCATGCTCGGCAAAAAGCAAGCTTTCTGCGCTCGCTTAATCGCAATTTTGTCAGTCATGAAGGCAGATTTTCAATATTCCACAGACTTTTATGGGATGAATTCCTATGAGTTGAGCCACACCTGCATGCATCTGCTTTGCTTGGCAGGTGAGGCAAGTTTTGTATTCAACGAGCATTGCTACCACATTATCAAAAACGACTTGGTTGTGATACCGATGCCCGATAGAGTAAGAAACCTTGCGGGACATACTGACTTGCAGGTGGAGTGGTTTGCTGCCGATTACAAGTTCCTACAGAACCTGCTGCCATCGAACAACTACAGCATCGGTGGCAGTATCTCGCTGAATCAAGACCCCGTCATCAAATTGACGGATGAACAAGCACGACATCTGCTTGATGACTTCCATCGGCTGCGTGACCGCATGAACGACGGTCACTTTTTGTTCCATCGTGAACTGATGGGCAGTCTCTGCCTGACAATGATGTACGACATCTTCGAGGCTCATGCCCAACGGGAATCCACAGATTCGCATACTGACCGCACAGCCTACATCGTAAAACAACTGATGGCTCTGCTTGCTACTGGCATCAGCCGAACGGAACGTGATGTGAGCTACTATGCAGAGCGGCTGAACGTGTCTCCCAAATACCTTTCTGCTACCATCAAACGCATGACAGGACACAGCGTCACCTCATACATCGACCGCCATACCATACCTATATTAAAAGACTATCTGA
>DGTJ01000080.1:2168-8779 GCA_002393725.1 Prevotella sp. UBA4339
ACTATCTGAATGATGAACGCCTGTCCCTCACCCAGATAGCAGAACTTATGAATTTCACAACTCTTTCCTATTTCAGTCGCTACTGCACCAAACATCTTGGCCAGTCGCCCAGCGAGTACCGTCTGAGTCTTCAACCGAAATAAAGTATATTTAGCAAATACAATAAAAAAGGGACCTGCCCAAGCGGACAGATCCCTTTCATTATTGTAAGAGTGATATTTACTCTTCTACGGCTGCCTGTGCGGCGGCTAACGGGATTTCTCATGGAGAGATACTTCGTTTCTCATTTTCGTAGAAACTCGCTGGGAGTGAGACCGAAGTGTTTTTTGAATACACGAGTAAAATGTTGCGGATATTCAAAGCCGAGGATTTCAGAAGTTTCTGAGATGGTTTTTCCGTCGTGCAGATAGGCGGTGGCTCGTTGCATCACGAAGTTGCGGATGATGGCTGTGGCTGTCTCACCTGTAGCTTGACGGATAAGGTCGCCGAAGTAGTTAGGCGAAAGGAACAACTCCTGAGCACAATAGCGGACGGTGGGCAGGCTGAGCTTGCGCTGCCGTCCTTCGCTGTAATAGTGTTTCAGTAAATCATCGAAGCGTTTCAGAAGGTCGTTGTCGGCTGTAATCTCAGTCTTGAATTGACGCTCATAGAATCCTGCGCAATACTCCAGTATCAGTTCGAGGTAGGCGATGATGATGCGGCGCAGATGCTCGTTGTCTGGTTTAGAACGTAGTTCATTGCGAATCATCTTGAAGCAAACTTCTATCGTTCTTTGTTCTTCTGGCGTAGGATGCAACGACTCGCTTTCATAGTAGGAGAAGAAATGATAGTTATCTATGCGTCGTCCGAGGTCTGTACCGTGAAGCAGTTCAGGCGAGAACAGTAGTACCCATCCTTTAATATGTATAATCTCACCATTGTCGCTCACACCTCCCGTCTGCCCTGGAGCCACGCAGAGCAACGAACCAGAACTGTGGCTATAGTGACCCTGCCCGTATGTAATGGTGTAAGGGCTTTCCTGCAACAAGAACACACCATACACCTGATAGTTGTTCAGCGAATGGCGACAGTGCTCCAGCTCGTCGTAATGTATAATCGAGACGAGCGGATGCAATTCCTCTGCTCCGACGTAGCGGGCATAGTCGTTAACTGATTCAACATTCAAACTTTGCTTCATTTCGGGTACAAAGGTACACATTTTTTGCGAGACAAAGATGTAAAATTGGTAGAATCCGTAATTTGGGTTGATTTATCAGTAAATCAGTTAGGCAGAAGTTGCAAAAATCCCCGTACCTTTGCACCATCAAATCAAAACAATTAGAAAATTATGGCAAAGATCGCATTAGGAACCTGGGCCTGGGGCGCAGGAGCATTTGGAGGAGACGCAGTATTCGGCAGCAAGACCGACGTAGAGAACTTGAAGCCCGTATTCGACGCGGCTATGAAGAACGGACTAAACCTCTGGGACACGGCTACCGTGTATGGCATGGGCGAGTCGGAGAAGATTCTTGGCTCGTTTGTGGCTGGCGAGAAGCGCGAGGATGTGGAGGTTTCAACTAAGTTTACCCCGCAGCTGGCAGAGGTTTATGAAAATAGCGTTGAGAAAATGGCTCTCGCTTCAATTGATCGCATGGGCATCGACTATATCGACATGTATTGGATTCACAACCCGATGGACGTGGAGCGTTGGACACCAGGACTGATTCCCCTGCTGCAGTCAGGCAAGGTGAAGCGCGTAGGCGTGTCGAACCATAACATCGCTGAGATACGTCGTGCCAACGAGATTCTGGGCGAGGCAGGTTTTAAGGTGAGTGCCGTGCAGAACCACTTCTCACTGCTCTACCGTTCGAGTGAGAAAGGTGGTGTGCTGGACTACTGTAAGGAGAACGGCATTGAGTTCTGGGCCTACATGGTACTGGAACAGGGCGCACTCTCTGGTAAGTATAATAAGGAGAGCCCGTTGCCCGCAGAGAGCGACCGAGGCAAGAAGTATAACCCCGTGCTGGAACAGCTTGAAGCCCTCACTAATGAGATGACCACCATCGGCAAGAAGTACGGTGCATCGTGCTCGCAGATCGGCATCGCCTGGGCTATCGCCAAGGGAACACAGCCCATTATCGGAGCCACCAAAGAGCGTCACGTCATCGAGGCTGCCGAAGCCGCTAAGATTCAGTTGACCTCAGAGGAAGTTGCACGCCTCGAAGCTCTCGCAGATGCTACAGGTATTGATACTCGCGGAGGTTGGGAACACCCAATGGAATAGCCTCCCCCAACCCCTCCAAAGGGAGATGAGAAATAAAAAAGATAGTACTTTTATGAGAATAAGGACAACGATTATAGCAACGCTGTTTGCAACGATGATGCAGGCTCAGGGCGTGATTGATATGCACTCGCATATCATCACACCTGAGTTTATGTCTGCCCTCGACAAGGAGGGAAGGCTGTTGGACGAGGGCTTTCCTCTTCCGAAGTGGGATGCAGAGGCGCAACTAAAGTGGATGGACGAAGCGGGTATTCATACATCAGTCTTGACATTAGCGGCTCCTCAGCCGACATCTGCGAAGGTTGTACGTGCCACCAACGAGGCAGCAGCCAAACTGAAATACGAGCACCCTGACAGATTCCGCTTCTGTGCAGCTCTGCCACTACCCGATGTAGATGCAGCCATCGAGGAAGCCCGCTATGCTCTGGATGTACTGAGTGCCGACGGTATCAAACTGGCCACTAACGTCAATGGTCAGTATTTGGGTGCCCCAGAACTCGACACCCTCTTCTCGTTCCTCAATGAACGTAAGGCAGTCGTCATCCTGCATCCACATCGTCCAGACCCCGTCAACAAACAGGTGATGCAGCAGACACCCCTCGCCATGCAGGAATATCTCTCAGAGACCACCCGTGCCGTGTCGAATATGATCAGTCGTAATATGCTGGCTCGCTACCCCAACGTCAAGGTGGTAGTGCCGCATTGCGGAGCCTATCTGCCGCTGATGGTTCCAAGGATGAAATCGCTCACCCCCGTGATGCATGCTAATAAACTCGTGGGCGATATCGACTGGGATGCCAACCTCGCAGCCCTTTACTACGACCTCGCCGGTGCCCACTCGCCAGAGGTCATCCGCATGTTGCTCACCATCACCACGCCCGACCATCTGCTCTATGGTTCCGACTATCCCTACGTCGCCCCGCAGGTGCTCACCCAGAGCCTCCAGCGCATGCAACAGTACCTGACTACTGAGCCAGACCTTGCAGCGTATCGCGAGATGATTCTCCACAAGAATGCCGAATGGCTGTTGGGACTGTCCTCCGACAAACCGACAGCGAAAAAACATGAAGATACGATGCTCGTTCGCATTGCCGAGATAGAAGTACATCCTGAATACCTCGAAGCCTATCTCACTGCTGCAATAGAGATTCAGCAGAAGAGCTTGGCCGAAGAGCCTGGTGTGCTCTGTCTTTTCCCAAATCAGATGAAGGAGGACAGCACTCAAATAAGAATCCTTGAAATCTACGCTTCGCAACAGGCTTATCAGCGCCACATCCAGACCGCGCACTTCCAGAAATACAAGCAGGGCACACTCCACATGGTGAAGTCACTGAAACTGCAAGACCTCACACCGCTCGCCACTGAGACGATGAGCAGAATTTTCAAGAGAGTTAAATAATACGTAATATATGAGACATTTTTTACTATTTATGACAGCTTTGCTGCTGACCTGCTGTTCGTCAGACAGCGAGGTGAAGGCAGAGACAAATCAGTATCAGGTCCACATGGCCAAGACGCTAATTGTGTATTACAGCTACACGGGCAACTGCAAGGCGATAGTGAACAGCCTGGCCAGTCAGATTACGGCTGACCAATTGGAGATTCAACCCGCAGAGAAAGGACTTAGGTATGAGGCGAACAACTATGCCTTGGGTACGCAACTGCTGAACGCCATTAAGGCGAATCCCAACGATGCAAGCAGTTATCCTGCCATCGACCCAGTGACTGTCAGTATCGATGATTACCAAAATATCATCATCGTGACTCCGCTCTGGTGGAGCCAGATGGCGGCTATTATGCAAACCTTCCTCTTCCAGAACAGAACAAAATTGGCTGGCAAGACGGTGGCGATGATTGTGTCGAGTCATTCGAGTGGTATCAGCGGCGTAGTAGCAGATGCCCAGCGATTGCTCCCCAACGTCACTTGGGCTGGTGATGCCTTATGGATTAATGCCAGCAACCATTCCAACCGCAATTCGCTGATTGAGAACTGGCTGCCGACACAGAACTTTCAGTCATCTACGACAGGAATCAGCCATGTTAAGTCTGACGTAAAAAAGTCAAAGGTCTATACGCTGCAGGGCACTCTCGCTCTGGTAGGACAAAAGGGTATTGTGATTAAAGACGGGAAAAAAGTTGCGATCAAGTGAGAGAAATGAAAATTCATTTTTATTTCCGAACGTGAGCAAGTTCAACAAAGTTAAGATTATCAGATGAAAAGAATAGTAACATTTATAATAGCAGTAATGACTATGGCGACAATACAAGGTCAGACGATGACCGAAAGACAAAAGGGATTGGCAGCATGTGCCTGCCTGATGGCACAGGGTGATTTAGAACGGTTGGAGCCTGCCGTGAAGATGGCACTCGACAACGGCGTGACTATCAATGAGCTGAAGGAGGCTTTTTCACAGCTCTATGCCTACACGGGCTTTCCACGCTCGCTGAATGCATTAGGCGTTCTAAATAAGGTGTTGGATAATAAACAGCCCTCATGGCAGGAAGGAAAGCCTTGGAAACGTCCTGAAATATGGGATGACGCTGCAAAAGCTCTGAAGCAAGGTACAGAGGTGCAGACGAAACTCTCTGGCCGTTCTTTCGATTATAACTTCTGTCCGCAGGATGACTACTATCTGAAGTCGCACCTCTTCGGTGACATCTTCGCCAGCGACCAACTCTCTGCTACCGACCGCGAGATAGTGACCGTTGCTGCTCTGAGTGGTCTCGAAGGTATTGCTCCACAGTTGGCTGCCCACAAGCAGGGAGCTGTGAACATGGGCAATAGTCAGGAACTGGTTGATGAACTCTGTGCCTGGCTCGACAGCGAGGGGTATACCTTGCGCAGCAAATGGCCGAAAGGCGAACCGAACCCTTACGGCAAGTATTTCATCGGTCAGAGTTATCTGGCTGACGTTGGCGGTGGTGTTATAAACGTTACCTTCGAGCCTCGCTGCCGCAACAACTGGCATATCCACCACAAAGCAGTACAAGTACTCATCTGTGTCAGTGGTCGTGGCTGGTATCAGGAATGGGGCAAGGATGCCGTCGAGATGACTCCTGGCACAGTCATCGCCATTCCTGCAGAGGTAAAACACTGGCACGGAGCCGCCAAAGATTCATGGTTCCAACACCTTACTTATCACCGTGATGCTCAGGAAGGAGCCTCGAATGAGTGGCTTGAGCCTGTGACTGACGAAGTGTATAACAAACTGAAATAAGATATAATAATGGAATACGTAAAACTTGGAAACTCAGACCTCAATGTGTCGCGCATTTGCCTCGGCTGCATGGGCTTTGGAGATGCCAGTATCGGACAGCACTCGTGGACGATTGACGAAGAGCCGACACGGGAAATCATTCGTCGGTCACTCGACCTCGGCGTGAACTTCTTCGACACGGCGATAGCCTATCAGCTGGGCACTTCGGAGCAGTTCGTGGGCAGGGCGCTGAAGGATATGGCACGTCGCGAAGACGTGGTGGTGGCCACGAAGTTCCTGCCTCGCACAGAGGAGGAAATCACGAACGGCATCGATGGTCGGCATCGCCAATGCCTACGCCTATCAGGTGGCGAAGATGAACGCGATGGCCGAGAAAAACGGTTGGGCAAAATTCATCAGTGTGCAGAACCACTACAACCTGATTATGCGTGAGGAAGAGCGCGAGATGTTCCCGTTCTGCCGCGAGGAGAGCATTGCCATGACCCCATACAGCGCACTAGCTTCCGGCAAGTTGGCCAAGCGTCCGGGCGAGACTTCGAAGCGACAGGCCGAAGACTCGTTCATGCACTTCAAATACGATGCCACCGCTGAGCAGGACAACCGCATCGTGAATCGCGTAGTGGAACTGGCCAATCGCTATGATGTGGAGATGACTCAGATTTCCCTTGCCTGGTTGCTGACCAAGGTGGAGTCACCCATTGTGGGAGCCACCAAGCTGCACCATATCGAAGGTGCCGTAAAGTCGCTTGATGTCCGTCTGACCGCCGATGACATCCGCTATATAGAAGAGCCATACGTGCCCCACAACCTCTCAGGTGTGATGGCAGTCAACAAGTCAGCCATGAGCGAAGAGCCTGTGTGGGTAAAGGCGGCGAAAAATAAATAGATACACAACCACCACAGATGAACGCCTCTCCTTTGATAAGATTGTACTTCGACATTCTCTCAAATGAGATATAAAAAAGAACCTGTCCGTTTGGGCAGGTTCCTTTATTTATTGTCAGAGTTGTTAACTTACTCCTCAACAGCAGCCTGCGCGGCGGCGAGACGGGCGATGGGCACACGGAATGGAGAGCAAGATGCGTAGTTCATGCCAATCTTAGCACAGAACTTCACAGAGCTGGGCTCAC